>CAXMOC010000242.1:0-2276 GCA_964194865.1 uncultured Opitutales bacterium
CTGAGCGTCTATGCGGAACGGGTGGTTGGGGGGAACTACCTCGACATCGATATCGACCGGGCCAAAATCGCGCGTTACGGGCTCACCGTGGGTGACGTCCAGGATGTCATACAGACCGCGATCGGCGGAATGAACATCAGCCAGACCGTAGAGGGCCTCGAGCGGTATCCGATCAACCTTCGCTACAGCCGAGAGCTTCGAGACGATGTGCCGTCGCTTCGGCGGGTGTTGGTACCGACTCCGGGCGGGGCACAGGTTCCCCTCGGTCAGCTTGCCGAGTTCGTATTTCGCAAGGGCCCGCCCGCGATCAAGACCGAGAACGGCCGCCCCAATGCCCTGGTCTCCGTCGATCTGGATGGCATCGATGTCGGAAGCTACGTCGCATCGGCCCGAATAGCCGTGGCGCAATCCGTGGATCTCCCGCCTGGCTACACGCTCCAGTGGAGTGGGCAGTACGAGTATCTCGAGCGGGCGGCCGCCCGACTGGTGCTGATTGCTCCGATCACGCTGGGCATCATCTTCCTGTTGCTCTACCTGAACTTTCGGCGGCTCGCCGACACGTTGATCGTCATCGGTGTGCTGCCATTCGCACTCGTGGGCGGCTTGTGGCTGATCTGGCTGCTCGACTACGACCTCAGCGTTGCCGTGGGCGCGGGGTTCCTGGCATTGGCGGGGCTGACCGCCGAGACCGGCGTCATCATGCTGCTCTTCTTGAACCAATCGCGCGATCGAGCGGAGCAGGAGGGTCGCCTTGGCACGCTGGAAGAACTCTGGCTCGCAACGATCGAGGGCGCCACTGATCGCACCAGGCCGCTGCTGATGACCGTGGCCTCGGACGTCATCGGCCTGTTGCCGATCATGTGGGGAGCGGGAACCGGCTCGGAGACCATGCGTCGCATTGCGGCTCCAATGGTCGGGGGCGTGATCAGCGCCACGCTGGTGACGCTGATCGTGATTCCCGTGCTCTTCGTCCTGGTTCACGGCAGAAAGCTTCCTCGTCGCTAGCGAGCAGCCCTTCATACCGGCTCAGCTGAGTGCCTGGCGATCCGCGCCGCGGGTGACTTGCATTCCGCGCCGATTCATAGTGGGATGGTGTCGATGAACCCACACAAGGCGGCTGCGCTGGCTTATGCCGGGCTGGGCGTGCTGGTCATCTTCATCACCTTCGCCGCCGACCTGGTGCCGCGGTCCCGACAAGACGCGATCTGGCAGCTGCTCATCGGTGCCGTCTTCGTGCTCGCGTTTGCGGTGCTGATCTGGCGGGGCTGGTGGTTGCTGTCGGCGTTTCTGATTCTCTCGAATGCCTGGCGGGCGACCAACTATTTCGGCGCGGGGCTCGGCTTGCATTTCGAGCTGCCGGTTTTTAGCATCACACCCGTCGAGCCCAGACCGGCCGCGTTTGCCAACGCGGCTCTGATGGCGGTGATCGTGCTTCTGCTCGTCCGTTCCGCTCGAAGCGGGTTTTCCGATTGGCGCATGCGCCGCCTCACCGAAGGGGAATCATAAGTGGAGACTCGAGCCGCGTACGCGCCCTCCCTGATCTCGTGGAATCTGACCAGGATGTGCAACCTGCGCTGTCCGCATTGCTACATGGACGGCGGACAGAAGGCGGACAACGAGCTCACGACCGCCGAATGTATGGGGCTGATCGACGAGATGAAGTCCCTCGGCACCGAAATGCTGATTCTGACCGGCGGCGAGCCGTTGATGCGCAAGGACATCTACGAGATTGCAAGGACAGCGTCCGCCCAGGGGATCTGGGTGGTGATGGGAACCAACGGGGTTCTGGTCACCGACAAAGTCGTCGAGAAGATGATCGAATGTGGCGTGCAGGGGGTGGCCATCAGCATCGATTCACTCGACCCGGCGAAACACAATCATTTTCGCGGAGGGCCGGATGCGTGGGAGTATTCGGTGCGAGCGCTGGACATCTGTCGCGCGAATGGTCTTCAAGTCCTGATCCAGACCACGGTCATGGACATGAACTACAGCGAGATTTCGCAGATGCTGGCGTTTGCCCGCGAGAAGGGAGCCTGGGCCTTCAATCTCTACTTCCTCGTCCAGACCGGCCGCGGCCAGCAGATGAACGATCTCTCGCCCGAACGCACGGAAGCCATGCTCTCGAACCTGGTGGACTGGCAGGATCAGTACCGTCCCATGCTGGTGCGCTCCAAGTGTGCGCCGCAGTTCAAGCAGATCGCCTACGAGAGGGGAGTGGGAGGCCTGGAGAGCGGCGGTTGCATGGCCGGCAGCCAGTATTGTCGGATCACGCCACA
>CAXMOC010000243.1:0-47438 GCA_964194865.1 uncultured Opitutales bacterium
CCGAGGCGCTCCCTCGGTAACAGCCGCCGTCGTCTCCGAGGAGAAACCCCATGCCCCGAATCGACCCGGACAAGATTCCGCCCGATCTGTGGAAGCAGATGAACATCACCAAGGAACGCTTCCTGGAGGTCATGGCCGAGCAGGAGCGGCGCGAGACGCTCGCGCCCGCTGTGGGTTCCGAAGCTCCGGACTTCGAGCTCAAGCGTCTCGACGAGAAGGGGACACTGACCGAGACGACCCTCCGCCTGTCGGCTCTGCGCGGGCGACCCGTGGGTCTCGTCTTCGGCTCCTACACCTGACCGCCCTTTCGGATTCAGGCGGGCCGCCTGAACGCGATCTACGAGCGTTACCGCAGCGACGCCGAGCTGGTGTGTGTCTACATCCAGGAGGCGCACCCGAGCGACGGCTGGCAGGTCTTGATGAACATCGACCAGAATGTCGTACACGCCCAACCCAAGACCGAGGAAGAGCGCTCCGCCATCGCCCAGACCTGCGTTCAGGGAATGGAGCTAGCGATGCCAATGGTGCTCGATCGCCTGAGCAACGAGGTCGACTCCACTTACGCTGCGCTCCCCGAACGCCTTTACGTGATCGATCGCGCGGGCCAGATCCGGTATCGAAGTGAGCCGGGTCCCTGGGGGTTCGATCTCGACGCGTTCGAGCAAGCGCTTCAGGAGCAGATTCGCGAGGGCGCCTGAGGAGAACCCGGACGCGCGGCCCTACGAATATTCGACCAGCTCGATCTCGATCCCATCGGGATCCATCACGTAGACCCGACGTCCGGGATCGTATTCCGCGGCCTGCTTCACCTCGGCGCCGGCCGCCTGCGCGCGCGCTTCGGCGGTGGCCAGATCGTCGACCACCAGACCGAAATGGTTGATTCCCGGTGGGCCATAGTTGTAAGGCGCTCGCTCGCTGCTCTCCCCCTCGAAGAGCGAAAAGTAGAAGGGCTTCCCAGGCGGTCCGACGTGCGCTGCGGGGGTCGTGCGGGTGGTATTGAAGATCTCGCCCTTCCAACGCACCTCGAAGCCAAACGCCTCGCGATAGAAATCGAGCGAACGCTGGAGATTGGACACTGTGAAGTTCACGTGCTCGAGCATCGAACGATCCTCCTAATTAGTAAACTAAAGTCTTTACTAATTAGGATCTCCTGTCAAGCGCGAATCGCGGCTCGAAACGGCGTCGAGCGGAGGGCAGGTCGTGGCGATCTCTCGGCGCAGCAGCCAGCTGGGGATCGCACCGAGCTCGGGGCAGCCCGCATAGCCCGTCGCCCCCGCGACCCAGAACGAGGCGCCGAACCACAGCGCAATCCCGGCCGGCGGCCACAGAAACGCGAAGTCGCAGTAGGCGACCAGCGCTAGAACGACGCCCAGGAGGCCGAGCTGTGCCCCGCGCTGCTTGCGGGCCCGCCGGCCGGCCACGTCGAGCCCTGGCCCGGCAGAAGAGTCAGGGGAGACACCGATCCCGCAGCCCCGGCTGCGGGCAAACCCGTAGGCCCCCAGCCCCGCCGCTAGGACGGCGAGCGGCCATAGCATGGCCGAGAGGGCCACCGCCGCGCAGGCGAGCCCACACGACGCTCCCAGACTTCCCACACCTAGCCATCCGCGACGCCGACTCGAACGGGGTGAGCCGTCCTCCGCCAGCCCCGTCGGCGTGCCACACCCACAGCTCGAATCCTCGATCGTTCGCATGCCATGACCTCCCGACTCGAAGCTTACATGTTAAAGTGCACTTTAAGTCAAGGGCTTCGAGCGGAGGAGTGGCAATGGCCAGGCGGAAGCGAGAGCAGGAGCCGATAGGGCGCGGGGTAGGGACGCCAAGCGCAACCCGCCAGAGTTGGTCGATCGGAGAGCTGGCGCGTCGCGCCGATCTGCAGACCTCGGCCATTCGCTACTACGAGTCGGCCGGCTTACTCCCCGAGCCCCGCCGCTACAACGGCCGCCGCGTCTACGAGGCGTCAGCGCTCGAGTGGCTCGCCGTCATCCGCCTCGCCCAGGGTGCGGGTTTCAGCATCGCCGAGATCCGAGAGCTGCTCCACGGCTTTCACAGTGACACCCCGGCTTCGCAGCGCTGGAGAGCCCTCGCAGCGCGAAAGCTCGAAGACATGCGCCGCCGCATCGACGAAGCTCGGGCGATGGAGCAGGTGCTGGGTAGATTGATCCAATGCGAATGTCCCACCCTGCAGGACTGCGGGCGGGCTGTGGTGGGCGAAAGCGCTAGCGAGTCGGAAATCCCAGCTCGGTGAGGGCCTGCACCAGGTCCGATCCGTGACTCTTCGGAGTCACATCCCGATCGACCCGCCGGATCAGCCCGTCGCCTCCGATGAAGAACGTCCAGCGTCGCGCGTAATGGCCCCCCGGTGCCAGCACTCCGTAGGCGCTTGCCGCCTTGGCGTCCGGATCGGTGAGCAGGGTGAGCTCCGCTCCGAGCGACTCGGCGAACTCGCGATTCTCCTCGGGAGAGTCCAGGCTGACCATGAACGTGGCAACGCCAAAGTGGGCCAGAGCCTTCTCGCTGTCCCGCAGCGAGCTGAGCTGGTCTGTTCAGCCGGTCGTAAACGCCTGGGGGAACCACGCCAGCACGATGCCGCCGCTCCCCTCGCCGTCGAGAAGCGTGGCGAGTGTGTAGGTCTTGCCGTCGGATCCCAGCAGCTCGAACTCCGGAGCCGGATCCCCAGGCGCTAGCTCGGCAGCCAGACTCTCGATGGGCGCCGCCAACCCCATCAACGCGAGAAGCGTTGTGATTCGTCGAAAGCTCGCTCTCATCCGCCCCCCCAGCTGAGATTCGAGCCGAGTATAGACCGGATGCTCGCGGTGTCTGCGGGCGCGCAGTGGTGAGCGGTTTTACTTGTCGAACGAGTCGGTATCACCCGCAGCTCATAGCGTGAGGGCGAAATGCGCCGCTCCCAGCAGCGACGCACGCGGTTCGAGAGCGACCTGTACGGGAATGCTGGCGACGAGATCCGAGAAACGGCCTTTGTCGATCTGCTCGAGCGACTCATGCCGGCGGCTCGCGAAGCGCGTCTCGCCAAGCGGCTCGAGCCCCTGTTCCGCCGATTCGAAGATCGCCAGCACGGTCCCGGTGCCGCCGATATCCCCCGCAAGCACCGCCATCGTTTCGCCCCCTCACGACCGGGAAGCTTCCCGCCGTTCGCACCCGCCCGCCAGCGCCTCCCGCGCAGCCGGCGCGCTGCTCGATGAGAGCCTGGAGCAGGGGTCGGCTACGCTGGCCCCGCCGAGCCCAGAACGCCTCGGTGCAACCGGGCGAATCGCATGGCCGAAACTTCGACTGACAATCCTTCCCTCGAGGAGCATCGCCCCCCGAGGATCGGCGACGAGATCGAGGGCGCCTTCGCGCTGCTCGCCGAGATGATGCGCGGCTTCGCCGAGTCGATGGATCTCGAGTCAACGCTGGCGCGCGCGCTCGGCTCGATTGCCGATCATCTGAATGCGGAGGCGGGCTCGCTTTGGCTCTTGGACCCGGAGCGCGACGAGCTTCACTGCCGCGCCTCCGTCGGTCCGAATTCGATCACCGGAATGCGCCTCCCGATGACCAAGGGAATCGTTGGCCGCAGCGTTCGCGAGAACACCTGTCAGTGTATTTTCGACGTCAGCGTGGACCCGGCCTTTTCGAACAAGGCCGACGAGGCGAGCGGGATGGTCACCCGCTCCTTGCTTTGCGCTCCGATGAGCTTTTCGGATCAGCGGCTCGGCGCAATCGAGTTGATCAATCGGCGCGACGGGAACGGTTGTTTCGCAGAGCGGGACGTTCATCCCCTTCAGGTTCTTGCCTCGTCGGCCGCGCTGGCGATCTCCAACAATCGGATGGCGGCCTCCCTGGTCGACGCCGAACGCGTACGTCGCGAGCTCGAGCTCGCGGCCGAGATCCAACGCAACCTCCTGCCCTCGCCCCGTCCCGATCCGTTCCCGGTTCAAGGCCTGAACATTCCCGCGCGCACCGTGTCAGGAGACTTCTTCGATTTCCTGCCGCTTCCCGACGGCCGGGTGGCGTTCTGCCTTGGAGACGTCTCGGGCAAGAGCATCAACGCAGCGATGCTGATGGCCAAGACAGCGAGTCTCTACCGCTGCTTGGCGAAGTCGATTCCGAGGCCCGGTGAGCTGCTACGCCACCTCAACACAGAAATCTGCGAGACCGCCACCCGCGGGATGTTCGTGACGATGGCGGCCGGTGTCTTCGATCCACTCACCGGCGCCATCTCGATCGCCAACGCCGGGCACGAGCCCGCCGTCGGCCACACGGAGGGGCAGTTCTCGATCTTCGAGGCGGGAGCACCGCCGCTGGGCATTCTGCCCGATGGCGAATTTCCAGAGACCGAACTACACCTGGGCGGCGGGTCCCTGTACATCTTCTCGGATGGCCTCACAGAAGCCGAGACCGAATCGGGCGCCCAGCTGGGGCGCGAGGGACTCGAAACACTGGTTTCCCAGTACGCCGGCGTTCCCCTTGCCGGACGAGTGCAAGCCATCGTGGACAGCGTCAAACAGCTCGAGCTTCGCGACGACCTCACGCTGCTAGCGGTTTCGGACGAGGGGCGCGCCCGCTGATGTCCGAACCGTCCGCCTCTCATTTGCTCGAGCTGCGGGTACCGGCGCGGGCCGCAGAGCTGAAACGAATCCGGGAAGCGGTTCGAGAGGTTGTAGGAGGCTGCGGTTGCAGCGCCGAGTCGACCGCAGACATCGTGCTCGCCTTGGACGAGGCCTGTCAGAACATCATTCGCCACGCCTATGCGGGAGACCCGGACGATGTGATCGAACTCACGATCGAGCGTCGGGACAATGAGCTGATCTTCTCCCTGACGGACTTCGCCCCCCCAATCGACCCCGATCGGGTAAAGCCCCGCGACCTCGACGACGTACGGCCGGGCGGGCTGGGCACGCATTTCATCCGCCGGGTCATGGACGAGACGGACTTCGTCCCACCCCCCTCCGGAAGCGGGAATCTGTTAAGAATGGTTCGTCGCATCGACTGAACGGTCTCCCAGAGGATCCCATGGAACACACAGTGAGAGAGGAGCAGGGGAAGCTGGTCGTATCCTTTGGGGGCGAGGTGGATCTCGAACACTCACCGAAGGCCCGCGAGGTGTTGCTGGAGTGTGTAGCCAAGGAACGCGACATCTTCGTCGACCTCTCGGGCGTCAGCTACATCGACAGCTCGGGTGTCGCGAGCCTCGTGGAGGCGTTCCAGAGCACCCGAAAGCAGGGAACCGGGTTTTCGTTGGTAGCGGTCAATCCGGCGGCCATGCGGGTGCTGGAGCTCGCGCGGCTCGACAAGATCTTCACGATTCACGATACGCTGGCTGAAGGCCTCGGTGGCGGCGCCTAGCGGGCCCAGCAAGCCGCTGCGCACGATCGAAGGAGTCGGCCGAGCCGTGACCGAAGCCGTTCGGGCGTTCGGTTTCGGCGCGCATCTCTTCTTCCAGTCGCTCTACTGGGTGTTCTTCGGACGCCGGGTTCACCAGACGGTGCGTGCGGAGCCGATCTTCGCCCAGATGATGGTGGTCGGGGTTCAGGCAACGCCGATCGTGTCGATGCTGATGGTGGCGATCGGGATCACGCTCTCGATTCAGGGCATCGATTCACTCGAGCAGTTCGGTGCCCAGCATCAGGTGGTCTTCCTGGTGGCGCTGTCGGTAACGCGCGAGTTCGGACCGTTGATCACGGGCATTCTCGTCGCGGGTCGATCCGGCTCAGCCCTCGCCGCCCGCATCAGCACCATGACCATCAGCCAAGAGGTGGATGCGCTCAAGGTCATGGGCATCAACCCGGTGCGCTACCTCGTGGTCCCGAGCCTCATCGGGATGATGATCGTGGTTCCCGCTCTCACACTCTGGGCTATCGGTATCGCGCTGATCGGCGCAGGACTCTTCGTCACCCCGCAGCTAGGCACGACACTGGGCGCGTATGCGGCCGAGGTCAACGCATCCATCGGCGTCGACGACCTCGTCCATGGCCTGACAAAGAGCCTCATATTCGCTGTCTTGATCACCATCGTCGCGGTCGTCGACGGAAACTCGGTGAAGGGTGGAGCGGAGGGGGTGGGCCGCGTCACGACCTCGGCTGTCGTCCACGGAATTTCCGCAATCGTCTTGACCGACATGATCTTCGTTTTCGCAGCGACACGCTGACATGATCGAACCCCAGAGCCCCGAGCCGGTAATCCGGGTCCAGGACCTCGTCACCCATTACGGGGATCGGCAGATTCTCAAGGGCGTGAGCCTGACGATCCGCGAAGGCGAGATCATGGTGATCATGGGCGGCAGCGGATCGGGCAAGAGCACGCTGCTTCGGCACATGATGGCGTTGGAGAAGGCGACTTCCGGCTCGATCCGTCTGCTGGGCCACGAGCTGAGAGAACTGAACCAGACCGAGCTCTACAGCCTGTGCCGGAAAATGGGTGTGTCGTTCCAGAGCGGGGCGCTCTTCAGCTCGATGACGGTGGGAGAAAACATCATTCTACCCCTGAGAGAGCACACCGATCTCGACCAGACGACGATGGAGATCATGGCGCGGCTCAAGCTCGAAGTCGTCGATCTCGCAGGCTTCGAGGATCTGATGCCATCCGAGCTCTCGGGCGGGATGATCAAGCGAGCCGCGCTGGCGCGGGCGATCATCATGGATCCGGCCCTGCTGCTCTGCGACGAGCCGTCCGCGGGCCTCGACCCGGTGGTCTCCTCGGCACTCGACGAGCTGATTCTTCGGCTTCGCGACGCCATGGGAATGACGATCGTGGTGGTGACCCATGAGCTCGAGAGCGCCTTCAAGATCGCGGACCGAATCACGGTGCTGGATCGAGGAGAGATCCTGGCGATCGGAACAGTCGACGAGGTGAGAAACAGCGACAACGAGCGCATCCAGAACCTGCTCAATCGGAGATTCGAAGAAGAAGAGCTCGATCCCGATGCGTATCTGGCGCGTCTGATGGGCGAGGCGTAGGGTCCCGACTGGATGAAGGAAGCCAACCGAAACTACCTGGCGGTGGGCGGCTTCGTGCTCGCCATGCTCGCGGCACTGCTCCTCTGGATCGCCATACTGTCCGGCTCGGCGGGTTCGACGGACCGCTACCACATCATGTGGGACAACGTGATGGGTCTGAAGCCCGGGACCCAGATCCTCTACGAGGGCTATCAGATCGGCCTGATCGACAAGATCCAGCGATCCGATGAGGACGAGACCAAGAACTACCGCGTCGAGATCGATGTCGAGAGGGGTTGGCCGATCCCCGAAAGCGCGGTGGCCGAGACTACGGCTCCGACGTTTCTGGCAGCACTCGTCGTGAACATCTACTCGGGTGAATCGGATGTGCTGATTCAACCCGGAGGTGAGATCGAAGGCAAGGAACAGGGAGACCTGCTCAGCGCGGCGGGTAGCGTCATGACGAGCGTTTCGGAGGCGCTGGAGTTCTTGAAGCCCAAGCTCGAGGAAATCACCACCTCTGTCGGGTTGGTCTTGAGCGAGGAAAACGCCGAGCAGCTGCGGGGCATGCTCCAGACGATCAACGACCGGGTCGAAGACGTATTGAGTGCTGAAAATTCCCAACGCATCGAGACGATCCTCGCGAATCTCAGCAAGGTGTCCGATGACGTAGCGGACGTCACTGGCGGCTTGCGCGACACCAAGGTCCAGATCGACGACGTGCTCGGAAAGGTCAACGGGTTGATCGACAGCCACAGCGGTGACATCGGCAGCTCACTGGTCGAGCTGCGCGCGTCGCTTGAGGCCGTATCCCGCCACATCGACGCGATCACCAACAACCTCGAAGGTGCAACCCGCAACGTGAACGAATTCAGCGGTCAGATCCGCGAAGATCCGAGCGTGCTCCTGCGCGGCCGAGATGTCGGCGAGGTCGAGGGCGAGTCGTGAACGGACGCTGCGCCGCTCGGGGACGGGGATCGATTGCCCTATTGGGGGCATTCGTCCTCGCTCTAGCAAGCTGTGCTTCGGGACCGGCCCCGGTGGACCACTACTACCGGATCGACGCTGGGAGCCCCACCTCCCGCCCGGCCCGCAGCCTGGCCGGCAACCTGCAGGTCGATCGCCTGCGCACCGATGCCGTCGCCGGCGAGCGCCACCTGCTCTATCGACGCTCGGTCAATGCGCCGGAGATTCTCCAGCACCCCTACCACCGCTGGTCCGACCCGCCGGCGATCCTGCTCCAGACGGCACTGGTCTCCTATCTGGACTCTGCGGAGGTCGCTGAGGAAGTGATGCCGGCGACCGCCCGGGTACGGCCCGACTTCGTGGTGTCGGGCTGGCTGTCGCGCTTCGAACAGGTGCTCGAGCCCAGCGGCGGGGTCGTCGTCGAGCTACGGCTGACACTCACCAGCTCGAATGGCCGCGTGCTGGTCAACGAGCGCTATCGAGAGGAGCGCGAGTCCTCGAGCACCGCGGTAGAAACCGCTGCGAGTGCGTTTGGGTCAGCGGTGGAGGGGATCTTCCAGCGCTTTCTAACCGATCTAGACGCCTCGATTGAAGCGATCGAACGGCCGGGCGAGGCGGGGCTGACAACAACCCTTCCGCCGTCGTAGAATCGAGAGCATGGATCCCGAAACCACCGTCCGAGCGTTCTGCAAGGCGGTAGAGGCGCGAGACGTCGAGCAGCTCGTGGGTTTCTTCACCTCGGACGCCGTCTACCACAACATCCCGATCGCCCCCGTGAAGGGGCGCGAGGCGATCGGGACCACCCTAAAAGCGTTCATAGGCCCGGCCAGCGAAGCCGAGTTCGAGATCGTCGCGCTGGCGTGCTCGGGAAACAGCGTGCTGACCGAGCGCCTGGACCGCTTCGTGATCGGAGCCAAGAAGATCGAGCTCCCCGTGATGGGCACCTTCGAGGTGACCCCGAGTGGAGAAATCTCCGCCTGGCGCGATTACTTCGACATGGCGAGCTTCACGAAGCAGATGGGTTAACGATCATCGGAACGAGCCTGGCGCCCAGCGCCGGCGGCAGTCAGCGGACCTCATGGCCATCTGGATCATTCGTCACGGCGAGACCTCGGGAAATGCGAATCGGGTCGTGCAGGCGCCCGAGACGCCGCTCAGCGAGCGCGGCGTCGCCCAGGCGAAGAGGCTGGGCGAGCGGCTGACCTCCGGAGCGATTCGCCACATCCTGGCGAGCGACTATGCGCGCGCCGCGATGACAGCGGAGTCTGTCCGGGATGCCATCGGAGTGGAGATCGAACCCGAACCCCTGCTCCGCGAGCGAAACTTCGGCCTGCTGCGCGGACGGCCCTACTCGGAGCTCGATGTGGACATCTTCGACCCGAACTATGAACCCCCAGCAGGAGAGTCCTGGGAAGTCTTCGACCGTCGGGTCGATGCAGCCTGGGAGCGAATCCAAACGGTGGCAGCCGAGGTTTCGGGTGACCTGGCCGTCGTGACTCACGGGCTGGTTCTCTACTCGCTCACGCTTCGGAGGTTGGCGCTCGACCGAGCGGAGACTCCGGGGTTCGACAACACCTCGATCACCATCGTCGACCCGGCTCCCCCTTGGCGCATCCACCTCCTCAATTGCACAGCACACCTCGACGGCCCCGACGCCAGCGATCCAGATGGCCTAGCTTCGTGAACCTGGCCTCCTCGTGAGGCTCATCGCTGGATCGTGGTGCGGGGAAGCAATGCATCCGGAATCGGGTCGACGCAGTCTGGGGGATCGATTGAAAACCGCTCTATCTCTGCTCTCGTTCGTCGCCGCTGCGCTGTGGTGCACGATCGCCCTCGCGGACGACGTGGCCGGCCCGGATGTCCTGACCGCCCGTCAGATCATGCAATTCGTCGATGAACGAGACGACGGTGATCACGGTAGCCAGGACATGGAGATGATCCTGATCGACAAGCGGGGCAACCGGCGCGAGCGCACGATCCGCGCCCTGGCGCGCGACGTGGGCGAAGACGAACAATCGATCATGTTCTTTCTAGCGCCCGCAGACGTGAAGGACACCGGATTTCTCACCTACGACTACGACGACCCCGAAAGCGACGACGACCAATGGCTGTACCTGCCAGCCCTGAAGAAGACCAAGCGAATCGCCTCGAACGACAAGAGCGGCAGCTTCATGGGGTCGGACTTCAGCTATGCCGACATGACCGACCGCGACCTCGACCTATACGACTACACGTTGATGCAGGAGACCGAGGTCAACGGAGCGATGGTGTGGCAGATCGAGGCGATCCCCAACGACGAGAAGGAAATCGATGAGACGGGCTACACCAAATCGGTTCTCTTCGTTCGACAGGACAACTTCGTCGTGGTGCGGGCTGTCTATTGGGTGAAGAAAGGCAAACGCCTCAAGTACCTCGATGTGAAAAATCTCGAGCAGATCGATGGAATCTGGGTGGGGACCGAGATGCACATGATCACCAAGAAGAACAAGGCGACGCTCCACAAGACGATTCTGAAGGCCCACAACGTCCGGTTCAACCAGAACCACGGCGAGGACGTGTTCACGGTTCGAAAGCTGGAACGGGGTCTTTAGCGTCCGTCCATGCCGGCCGGAAACCCGCTACGGCGCTGGGCGCTCGCCGCATTCCTGGCACCGTGGGCGATTGCCACGGCCCCGCCGGCGGGAGCAGATGACGAACTAGACGACATCCTGGGCGGATTCGACGACAGTGCCGCAGCCGACTCCGACTCCGACTTCGACTTCGACGCGGGCGGCCGCTTCTGGGAGCTGACCGGAAATGTCAGCCTCGGGGCCTCGATCAACTACCGGGATCACGAATCGGACACCGGTACCAACTACCAGGGCCTCTCCCGCCTGCGCTCGCGGCTCAACCTGCAGCTGGATCTCGATCTGCCGGGGGGCTGGAAGGGCCGTCTGGCGGGCTTTGGATTCTACGACTGGGCGTACCTGATCAACGGGCGCAATGATTTCACCGATGATGTTCTCGACGACTACGAGTGGGAGGTCGATTTCCAAGAGGTCTGGGTCGAAGGCAGCGTCGCTTCGCGGGTCGATCTCAAGGTGGGGCGACAGATCGTCAACTGGGGCCGCTCGGACACGCTGCGCGTGCTGGACATCCTCAATCCGCTCGACAATCGCGAGCCCGGTCTCGTAGACATCGAAGATCTGCGCCGGCCCGTCACGATGCTCAAAGCCAGCACCTACTGGGGGGATTGGTCCTTCACGGCGATCGCCATCCCCGAGATCCGGTTCAGCAAGCTTCCACCGATTGGGAGCGATTTCGCTCCGAGCACCTCGTCACTCGGCGAGTTCGCGTTCTTCGTCGCACCGGAGCACATTCCATCGGAATCCTTCGACAACACCGGCTGGGCGGCCGCCGTCAGTGGAATCTTCTCGGGCTGGGACATCTCGTTCCACTTTGCCCGAGTCTGGGCGGACCGCGCACACCTGGTGGGGCGATTCACGCCGGATCCCGACCCGGCCGTGGCGTTCGCCGGTACCGAGCTGCGCCACAGCCGAATCACGCTGCTGGGAGCCGGTGCGAACTACACCTACGGGAGCTTTCTATTCAAGACCGAGATCGCCTGGCTGGACGGCGTGGACTACGCAACTTCCACGCCCTTCCTGCTCCCCATCGTTGGCACGGTCGACATCCCCATCGGCAGCGTGCGCAGAAGCCGTCTCGACTTCATGGCGGGGATCGAGTACTACGGCTTCACCGACACCAACGTGGCCCTCGAGGTGGTAAACCGACACATCTTTGGCTACCGCGAGTCGATGCGGCCGAACTTCGACGTGGAGGAGAACGCTCTCGAGACCGCGTTGAGAATCACCCGCAGCTTCCTCAACGAGAGGCTCAATGTCACCCTGGTCGCGATCGCCTTCGGCAACCACGCCCAGGATGGCAGCGTCGTGAGGCTCGAGGCCGGCTACGACCTTCGCGACGCCCTCGTGCTGAAGGGGGGCATCCTCTTGTTCCAGAAGGGCGACAACATCCCCTTCGACTCGATCTCGCGCAACGACCGGCTCTTCGTGGAGCTCAAGTACAGCTTCTAGGATCGTCCTAGTGCGTGCCCACGAACTCGCCCCCTCCGATCTCACCCGCCGGCAACGACTCGCGCCGGATCAGATAGAGGAGAGGGCCCGCCGACCCCAGCAGTAGGGTGACGATCAGATAGGGCGCCAGACGGATACCGCGCTCCCGAGCGTCGCGGACCATCCAGGCCACGACCAAGGCCAGGGCGACGACCAAGTCTGCAAATAGCGTTCGCGTGGCCCAATTCGCGGTCGCGAGTTCAAAGAATCCCGTATAGCCGTGCTGGGCGATCGCAACGCCGCATAGCGTGAGAAAACCGGCGAGTGCAACCGCAAGCCCAATCATCTTGCCAGACATGCTGAACCTCCTATTTGAGTTGACTCTGGCCAAGAGCAAGCCCCGTGCCATCGCCGCGGAGCTCTCTCCGAGCGTATCGAGGGGAGGCTCAGCCTGATGTGGAGCGCAGCGTTGCGGGCGCGCAACGCACGCGGCACCGCTGCATCAGGTCCCCGGCATTCGACTCGATGCCACCTCGCGCGTTGACCTAAGCTCGTCCGCGACCGTGCGGTCCAGGCCGAGGCGCCCGGGCAACCGAACGCCGTCGTGGAGGAGTGAGCGGCCATGGCTGATCGAGAGCTTCGCGAGGACCACGGTGTCACGTACTCGGTGCTTCCTCACGCCCGGGATGCGAACGAGGTCCGGCAGTTTCACCAACACAACCGCGAGAGCTGGAATGAGGCCGCCGAAGGTTACGCGGCCAAGATCGATGACACCATCGCGTTCTTGCGAGCGGGGGGAAGCAATCTTCACCCCCTGGAGCGAGCGAACCTGGGTTCGCTCGGGGAGTGGTGCGAGAGCGCGATCCACCTTCAGTGCGCTTCCGGGCGTGACACGCTGTCGCTCTTGAACGAAGGTGTCTCGCGGGTGGTTGGCGTCGACATCTCCGATACCCAGATCGAGAACGCGCGACGCACCAGCGAGGCACTCGGCGCCAACGCCAGCTGGTACCGCTGTGATGTCTTGGATACTCCGTCCGAGTTGGACGGTTCCGCGGACCTGGTCTACACGGGCCGTGGCGCGCTGTGCTGGCTTCACGATCTGACGGCCTGGAGCCGGACCGTTTTTCGTCTGCTCAAACCGGGCGGGAAACTCCACGTGCTCGACGACCATCCCGTGACCTTGCTGTTTCAGGGCGATTCCGAAGAGCTGGTTCCGACAGGACTCAGCTACTTCGAGCACACCGAGTCCAACCGAGGTTGGCCGTCGTCATTTCTCGAGCTCGGCAGGCCCGCGGCCGAACACGTCCTCAAGTACGAACGACTCTGGACGCTGGCCGACGTTCAACAGGCGCTGGCGGGGGCCGGATTGCTCGTCGAGCGCCTGGGGGAGCACCCGGAAACCTATTGGGACAGAATGCCCAATCTCCAGCCGTCGCTGCGCGGTCGTATCCCCATGACGTTCACGATGTTGGCCCGTAGACCGACGGCTCCCAGCTAGTACGCGCCACCCAGCCTGGCGTGATCCCAGGAGACCACACGATCGGGCTTCACGCGAATCAGGGTTCGCTTGGAGGCCGTCTTCTTCATGACCTCGCTCATCGCCTTGCGGCCAGCAGCATCGTCGGGCGCAACTTCCTGACCGGCCGCCGACAACAGCGTGCTGACGATCGCATCGAGGTCCTCGCTGAGTTCCGCCCTTCCGTAGAGAACCACTCCCTTGAGCTCCGAGTATTCGAGCCCGGACTCCACCAGCAGGCTCACCCGGGGATCGCGCTGCAGATTCTTGATTTTCTGACTCGCGCGAAACGTCGTCATCGACACGACCAGGTCATCGTCCATCGCGAACCACATGGGCATGGGGTGAGGGAAGCCACCCATGCCATTGGAGGTGAGGATGATGGTCTTGTTCGCCCGAAGGAAGCTGCGGATCTCGTCATCCTTCATCTGGATCTGGTTGCGGCGCGACACGGTTCCTCCCTCCGGGCACAACGCCCGACTCAATCCGGATATTCCACCTTCACCTTGCCACTCACGCAGCGGGCCTGACAGGTCAAAATCCAGCCCTCGTCCAGCAGATCCTTGGTGAGACAATCATTCGTGTCCATCTTGACCGTTCCCGCGCTCAGCTTCGCCATACAGCAAGAGCAATATCCCTCTTCGCACGAAAAAGGCGGCTCGAGGCCCGCTTCTCGGGCCGCCCACAAGACCTTCTCCCCCTTCTGGTAGGGAACCTCGTGTGTCTCGCCGTCGAGTACGATCGTGATCTCGCCGGGCACTGAGTCATCAGCCACCTCCGGGGTGACTTCCTCGACGTGCAGGCCGGGATCTGGAGGTGAAACGAATCGTTCGATCTGAATGCGATCGTGGTCAATCTGGAGCTCGCGCAGCGCCTCCTCCACCGTCGCCATGAAGGGACCGGGGCCGCAGAGGTAGAAGTCCGAGTCGCGATCACCTCCTACCTGCTTCTTGACGGCCTCGCGATCGAGGAAGCCATCGCGGTCGTCCAGGGAGTGAACGATTTCGAATCGGTTGGGGTGTGCGCGGCTCAGCTCGTCCAGCTCCTCCCTGAAGATGATCGAGCGCTCGTCGCGATTGGCGTAGACGAGCTTCAGCGTCCTCTCGGATGTGGCGAGGGCGGACTTGATGATCGAGATCACCGGGGTAATACCGCTGCCTCCCCCGAAGAGCGCGATCTTGCGATCCGAAGGGTTGAGAAGAAACAGCCCGGCGGGTGGGACGACCATCAGCCGGGAGCCGACGTCGATGTGATCGTTCATCCAGTTGGAGATCCGACCATCGTCCACTCGCTTTACCGTCACCTTGTGCTTGCGATCCGTATGCGGAGAGCTCGCCAGCGAATAGCTGCGCGTCAGAACGTGACCCTCGAATGGGATCTTGAAGCTCAGGAACTGGCCCGACTCGTAGGCGAAGCGGCCCGCCAGCCCGTCCGGAATCTCGAACTCGAATGAACGCGCGTCGTGCGTCTCGTCGATCACTCGACTGACGCAGAGCTCGACGCAGGCGGCCGTCGCTGACAGCCAGTCCGTTCGAGCCACTCCAGCTTGTTCGGGATCGATCATCGTATGTTGAGTGGCATTCCAGGAGCGCCCGCTTCCCTCGGTGTCTGAAGGCGCCGCGCCGGTAGAGACGAAAGGAGCAGGCTAGCGCAGCTGTCTCCCAGCGACGATCATCGAGCGAACAAATGACCGATCAGGTCGAACCGGCGGAATCGCGCAGATCGACGACGCTGCCGTTTTCGAAACCCCGCTCCAACAGCTCCCAGATGTCCTGCGCCACTTCGTCCGAATCGCGAAGTTCTCCCTGTTCGTGGAGTTCGACGAAGCGGTCGACCTCGGGGAAGTCAGCGCCCGAAGTTGCACGGATGACTGCCTGCATCGGAGTGGAGACGATTCCAGGGGCGATCGAGATGAGCCGGCAGCGTCCTCCTCGCCGCTGCTGTTCGGCGCCGACCGTTCTCACCCATTGATCTACGGCTGCCTTGCCGGGGCCGTACGCCGACCAACCTTCATAGACGTTACTGGCCGCTCCCGAGCTGATCATGGCAACAAAGCAGATGGCGCGAAGCTCGCGCCCAGCGCGCAAGAACGCATCACCCAGCACCTGTGGCGATGCGCTGTTGAGCAGGACTTGCCGCACGTATTCATCCCCCGGAACCTCGCCCGCAAACCCGATGGGTTGAAGCGTTCCGGCCGAGTGAATGAACACCACCCGCTCGCCGTCGAAGCCCTTCATCTCGCGAGAGAAGAGATCGGCGACGCCACTCCACTGGCTCGGCTCGGAGAGATCGGCCGCGAAGTGCACGCGCTCGGGAACCCCGCGGCGACTGATATCGATCACGCGCACGTCGGGGTAGGGAACGGCCCGTGCCAACGCATCGCCGATGCCACTGGAGCCGCCGCTGATGAAGACGAGATTCGCAACCACCGTCGGGAGTGTAGAAGATGGCTGAACCACTGGTCGACCGCTCGGCCCGGTCCGTTGACTGGCCCTCCTTTCCGCATCCTCGGCTGGATCCGACCGCTCGTGCGCGCGGGGTCGAGCCGGTATACCCTCCCGCGCGGTTGGGCAGCCCCTGCCGCCGGAGGCCTGGAGCTCCGGGAACTCGAGTGGCTTCGCCGCTCGTCGATGCGCTCTACCCCATTGTCACTGACCAAGGCGAAAGAGATCCGTGAAGCGAAAGACCCATTCCTGGATATTGATTTTCAGCTTGCTCGCGCTGATGCCGCCGCACGTCGCAGCCGAGGAGAGGGCTCTCATCGTCACTGCTACCGCCTACAACTCGGTTCCCGAACAGACTGACTCTCAGCCGAACCTGGCCGCCTGGGGCGATTCGCTCGCGCCTGGCATGAAGGCGATCGCGGTCTCACGAGACCTGATTGCGCTCGGCCTCGGTCACCAGGCATTCGTGACCATCGTGGGCCTCTCGGGTCAGTACCAGGTGCTCGACAAGATGCATCCGCGCTGGGAAAAGCGGATCGACATCTATATGGGAGATGACCTCCAAGCGGCGCGCACCTGGGGATTGCGCCAGGTCCAGATCCGCTGGTAGTACCGTTTCAGTACCGGCCGCTACCACGCGGCGGGCGACGCGGGCGCGCTCGATGAACGCCAAGTTCGCGAGTGCCTCAACGTCCAACGTCCATTGTTCGACGGTCTGAGCCGTGGGTGCGCTGGGTTGGATTCTGAGTGGCGGGCTGCTGATGAGTGCAATTGCAGGCGTCGGTGCCGTCACCTTCGCGCTGCCGGAGAAGCATCGGGAGCGACTGATCCTGCCGTTGGTGGCCTTCTCAGCCGGTTCGCTCCTCGGCGGCGCACTGCTTCACATGATTCCCGAAGCGCTGCATTACAGCGGTAACCAGCTTTCGGTCTACCTCTGGGTGATCGCTGGCTTCACCGCGTTTCTGGCGCTGGAGCAGTTTCTCCACTGGCACCACTGGCACGGTGAGGCTCCCGAGACTACGAGTCCCTTGAGCCATCTGATGGTGATTGGTGACAGCGTGCACAACTTCCTTGGAGGCGTCGCAGTCGCCGGCGCGTTCATCGTCGACATCAGACTCGGAGTCACGACGTGGCTGGTTGCCGCGGCGCACGAGGTACCCCAGGAGCTGGGGAAATTCGGTGTACTGCTGCATGGCGGCTGGAGTCGAGGACGCGCCCTGATCGTCAGCCTCGTCTCCTCTTTGACATTCTTGCTCGGCGGCATTCTCGCCTACGCGGTGTCGTTCCAGTTCGACGTCAGCTTTCTGGTGCCCTTCGCGGCGGGAAATTTCTTGTACATCGCGGCGTCCGATCTGGTCCCGGAGGTCAATCGCCATCACCTGCTGGCGACCAATCTGCTGCACTTCGCTTCCTTCGCGGCGGGAATCGCTTTGCTACTGGCCATCAAGATTGCAGCCGGAGAGTAGAAGCCAGGCCGCACCCTCCTTGAAACCAGATGAATTCAAAGGGAAATCACTGGCATGGCCCGGCGGAGCGGGCGCCGGGGCGCTCTCGCGTTCGGGCTGCCGTGAGGTCGCCGAGACTCGAATGAAACCGTGCAAGCGGGTGTGGCGTATTGCTCTCATGGGGGTCCGCGGCCGGAGACGGCGGCAGCCGAACAGTTCGGTTGCAGGTCCAGGCCGAATTCAAACATCGCGTGAGATCCAATGAGCCAGCGAAAGAAACTCACCAAACAGAAGGGCAAGACATCCAAGAGCGGCTGGGGAGGTCGAAGGGCAGGCGCCGGACGGCCCTTCGGCACGGGTACGGGCCCCTCGAAGGATGCCCGGATCAACCGTGTCGTGGCCATGCTCAGTAACGACGAGTTGAAGATCCTCGAGCGCTACGCCAAGCGCGAGAAGCTGCCGCTGGGCACCGCGGCCTACCAGATCATCGCACGGTCTCTACGCCGCCTGGGCTGAGATTCAAAGCTCGAGGGGGCGCTCGCCGGGAAGACTGGACGAGCCTCGCTGGCGTCTGATCGGTGACCAGTCCCGTCGATCTCGGATAGACTGATCGCGGCCATGTACGTCGACTTCACCGACGAGCAGAGAGCGCTGCGCGCCGAGCTCCGCGAGTACTACGCGCGGCTCATCACGCCGGATGTGCGGGCGCGGCTGCGGGCGCTCGGCGTAAACGCAACCCACCGCGAGATCGTCGAGCAGATCGGGGCGGATGGCTGGCTCGGCCTCGGCTGGCCAGTCGAGTACGGCGGACAGGGGCGAACCGCTGTCGAACAGCTGATCTGGTTCGAAGAAACCAGGAGGGCAGGCGCGCCGCTCCCCTTCGTGACGATCAACACGGTAGGACCGGCGCTGATCGCTCGAGGCAGCCAGGTCCAGAAGGACTTCTATCTCCCCAGAATCCTGGCCGGCAAGATCCACTTCGCCATCGGCTATACAGAGCCCGAATCCGGAACCGATCTCGCCTCCCTCAAGACCCGCGCCGACCGCGACGGGGATCACTACGTGGTCAACGGAACCAAGGTCTTCACGAGTGGTGCCGACGAGGCGGACTACATCTGGCTCGCCTGTAGAACCGATCCCGAAGCTCCGAAACACCGCGGCATCTCGATTCTGATCGTCGACACGAAGAGTCCGGGCTTTTCGCACGCACCCATCCACACGGTCGGGGGCGGTCGCACCACCACGACTTATTACGATGACGTACAAGTGCCCGTCGCGAATCTCGTGGGCGAAGAGAACCAGGGCTGGAAGCTCATCACGCTGCAGCTGAACCACGAGAGGATGGGGATGGCGGCCTTCGGCACCTCCGCCCAGGGAATACTCGAAGATGTCATCGAGTGGGCGCGGACGACTCGCGACGGGTCCGGTACCCCCGTGGCCGAGGCGGCATGGGTTCGACTCGCCCTCGCCGAGGCTCACGCTCGGATCGCTGCGCTTCGGCTGATGAACTGGAGAATGGCTGTGGATCTCGAGCGCGGCGTACTGGAGCCGGCTCGTGCCTCCGCGGCGAAAGTCTACGGCTCCGAGACCGTCATCGAGGTGTATCGCCTGCTGCTCGAGGTGCTCGGCGTCGTGGGCACGATCGCTGAACAGTCTCCGGGCGCTGTGCTGCGGGGCCGTCTCGAGCACGAGTGGCGCGGCTGCCAGATCAATACCTTCGGTGGGGGCGTCAACGAAATTCAGCGCGAGATCATCGCCATGCGCGGCCTGGGGCTCGCGCGAGCTCGGCGCTGAAGAGAAGCCGTTGGAGAGAGCGCAGTTGACCGAAAAGCAGCCCCTGCTCGCGGACCGCTTGAAGGCTTTGGTGAGTACTCGAGGTGGGAAACCCCACCGAGCGCCCGATCCCGTCAATCAACCCATGATCCGTCATTGGTGCGAAGCGATCGGGGATCGAAACCCGGTCTACACCGATTCGGAGTTCGCCTCCGCGTCGACCCACGGTGGCATCGTCGCGCCACCTACGATGTTGCAGGCGTGGACGATGCGAGGGCTGCGCGCTCCGGATCCGAAGGAGTCCGAAGCGCGAGCCCGGGCCATGCAAGTCTTCGAGATCCTCGACGCGGCGGGATTCACCTCCGTGGTAGCAACCAACTGCACGCAGGAGTACGCGCGCTATCTCCGACCGGGCGACCACCTGAGTGTCTCCAGCAGCATCGAATCCGTCTCGGGACAGAAGTCTACCGCCCTCGGTATTGGTCATTTCGTCACGCAGCGCATGGTGTACACCGACCAGGACGGCGCGGAAGTAGCCACGATGCGGTTTCGCCTGCTGAAATTTCGACCTCCGCAGCCAGCAAGGCCACTCTCGCCCGGGGCGTCGCCAGCCGCGCCCCGACCGCGACCCTCGATGACCCGGGATACCGAGTTCTTCTGGGAGGGGCTCGCGCGCGGCCAGCTCCTGATCCAGCGCTGCACATGCGGCCGACTGCGCCATCCGCCTGGCCCGATGTGCCCCTCCTGCCACTCGCTCGAATGGGACACCGTCGAAGCTAGTGGACGCGGTACGGTGTACAGCTACGTGGTCGCCCATCACCCTCCGGTTCCGCCCTTCGAGTATCCGAACGTCATCGTGCTCGTCGCACTCGAAGAAGGAACGCGACTCGTATCCAACCTGGTTGGGATCGATCCGGCAGAGGTTCGGATCGGCCTATCGGTGCGAGCTGACTTTCGAGAGGTCGAAGCGGGCCTGACCCTGCCCCTGTTCGTGCTCGACGAGGTGGAGAGAGCGTGAATTTCTCCCTCAGCGAGGAACAGCAGGCGCTTCGCGAGCTGGCGCGCCGAATCTTCTCCGAACGGGTGACTCACGAGCGCCTCCAGGAGCTGGAGGCGAGTCGGGAATGGTACGACCTAGAGCTGTGGTCGGACCTCTCTCGTTCCAACCTGACGGGCCTGGCGATGCCAGCAGAGGTCGGCGGGAGCGGACTCGACATCCTCGAGATCTGCCTGGTCCTCGAGGAGCTGGGCCGGCACCTCGCGCCGGTGCCGCTGCTTCCCACGATGATTCTGGGCGGGCTTCCGATTGGAGAATTCGGCAGCGCCCAGCAACGGACGCGCTGGCTGACGCCAGCCGCTTGCGAGGGCCTGGTACTCACCGCAGCACTGCACGAGGCGGGAAGCCTGGATCCCGCTCGTCCGCGAACCATCGCCACGCGCGATGGCGACGGCTGGCGGCTCGACGGAGAAAAGCAGTGCGTCCCAGCGGCGCAGCTCGCTGGCTGTATTCTGGTGCCGGCCACCACGGTTGGTGAGGGCGTGGGCGTATTCCTGGTCGACCCCAAGTCAGCGGGCGTCGCCATCGAGCGTCAGCAGACGACCAACCGGGAGCCTCAGGGGCAGCTGACCCTCACCGGGGTCTCGGTTTCGTCCAGCGAGATCCTCGGCGATACCACGAAGGGCGCGGCGATCGTCGAATGGATCGTCGATCGGGCGCTCGTCGGTCTGTCGGCCGTGCAGCTCGGCCTGTGCGAAGAGGCGCTGCGGCGAACCGCCGAGTACACGACCATTCGCAAGCAGTTCGGTCAGGCGATCGGCTCGTTTCAGGCCGTGGGGCTGCGTGCGGCAGATGCCTACATCGACATCGAGGCCATGCGCTCGGCGCTGATGGAAGCGTCCTGGCGACTCGCGACGGGGAGGCCGGCGAGGCTGGAGGCGAGCGTCGCCAAATGGTGGGCTTGCCGCGCGGGGACTCGAGTGACCCACACCGCGCAGCACTTGCATGGCGGGATTGGCTCCGACGTGGATTATCCGATCCATCGCTTCTTTCTCTGGTCGAAGCAGATCGAACTCACGCTCGGAGGTGCCGGCCAGCAGCTGGCCCGCATCGGAGACTTGCTGACCGAGAAGAGCGGGGGCTAGAGGTCGTTGGAATCGCCCGGCCTCGAAACGCTGCGCTTCGACGAGGTCTCCGTTGGAGACGAGCTTCCGACCCTCGTCCTTCCCATCACACCCACGGTGATCGTGGCCGGTGCGATCGCATCCAGAGACTACCAGGACGTCCATCACGACCGGGATCTCGCCCAGCAGCGCGGCTCCAAGGACATCTTCATGAACATCCTCACGACCAACGGCTACGTGGGTCGCTTCGTGACGGATTGGGCCGGGCCCGAGGCCATCTTGCAGAAGGTCGACATTCGGCTCGGGGTTCCGAACTACCCCAACGACACCATGGAGCTGCGAGGTCGGGTGAAGTCCAAGGACAGCAGCCCACCGGGGCGGCTCACGATCGAGATCACGGGCAGTAACTCCCTGGGCGATCACGTGACTGGAACCGTCGACCTCGCGCTGCCCGTGCGGAGCTGAGCATCCCGTCGTGAGCTCCTTTGCGAACAACCTCAAGAACAAAGCCGCGATCGTCGGAATCGGGGCGACGGAGTTCTCGAAGAACTCTGGGCGCAGTGAGATGCAGCTCGCAGTCGAGGCCGTCACCGATGCGATCGCCGATGCCGGCCTCGTTCCTTCTGACGTAGACGGCATGTGCAATTTCGTGATGGACAACAACCCCGCTATCGAAGTGAACCGGCTCATTGGCGGCAACGACCTGCGTTTCTTCAGCCGCATCCATTACGGAGGCGGAGCGGGCTGCGCAACCATCGGGCAAGCGGCGATGGCGGTTACCACCGGAGTGGCCAACACCGTAGTTTGCTATCGCGCGATGAACGAACGCTCGATGCAGCGCTTCGGCACTGGCGTGCAGGGAAGGGCGCGGATGCCGACGGCGGAAAGCGCGCACTTTGGCTGGTACGCACCTTTCGGACTACTGACCCCCGCCTCTTGGGTGGCCATGGTTGCGCAGCGCTACCTCGAGCAGTATGGGGCAACCACCGAGGACTTCGGCCGTGTGACGGTCGCCGATCGTCGTCATGCCGCAACCAACCCCAAGGCCTGGTTCTATCAGCAGCCGATCACTCTGGAGGATCACCAGAAGTCCCGCTGGATCGTCGAGCCGCTCCGGCTCCTCGACTGCTGTCAGGAGAGCGACGGAGCCGTGGCCATCGTCGTCACCAGCGCCGAACGCGCGCGGGATCTGAAGCGGCCGCCCGTGATGATTCGAGCGGCGGCTCAGGGTGCGAGCCGCGAGCAGCAGATGATGACCGGCTTCTACACCGATGACATTACCGGCCTACCCGAGATGGGACTCGTGGCTCGCCAGCTCTACGAGACGGCGGATCTCGTTCCGAACGACATCCAGACGGCCGTCATCTACGACCACTTCACGCCGTTCGTCTTGACCCAGCTCGAAGAGTTCGGGTTTTGCGGGCGCGGTGAGGCCAAGGATTTCGTAAAAGGCGGCAACATCGAAATCGGCGGGGGGCTTCCCATCAACACCAACGGCGGCCAGCTCGGCGAAGCCTACATTCACGGGATGAACGGCATCAGCGAGGCGGCGCGCCAGGTGCGCGGGACAGCGGTCAACCAGGTGGCGAACGTGGAGAACGTCGTCGTCACGGCTGGAACCGGCGTACCGACGAGCGGCCTGATCCTCGGAACCGATTAGAGCCGAGTCCACAGGTGCGGGCCGAGTACGAGTAGGCCGATGACGACGGCTCCGACCGCCGCAATCAGCACCGCCCCAGCGGCCGCATCCTTGGCCCGGCGCAGCGACGGGTGAGGAGCCGTCGATACGGCGTCCGCGAGACTCTCGAGCGCCGTGTTCATGCCCTCGGCGGTCCACACGGCCATCATGGCCAATACGATCCAACACCATTCGAGGCGGCTCAATCCCAGCCAGAAGCCCGTGATGCATACCGCGATCGATATCACGGCGTGGATCCAGGCGTTGTGCTCTTCCCTGAGCATCGCCGCAACGCCTCGAGCAGCCATGCGAAAACTCTCTAGACGCCGCGAAATCGAGAAGGGAGCGCTCATCAGCGCCTCACGGTTCGTCGGGAAACGTCTGGATCGAAACCCGCTCTCCGTCGACGAACTCGGCGATCTTGCGTTTGCCGCCGTCGGGATACCAGCCTGTCCAGGTGCCGTGAAAGCGTCCGTTCCGGAACTGACCCTCTGCTTCCTTCTGACCGTTGTCGAAGTAGGCCACGGCACCGCCTTCCTTCTCTCCGTTGACGTAGTGTTCCGCGAAGCGAAGCTGCCCGTTCTCGTGCCACTGCTTCACCTCGCCGTGGCGCTTGCCATCGACGAACTCCTGCACGATCAGCAAGGCTCCGTCCTCCGACCAGGTCGAGAACGTTCCCTCGTGCTGGTCGCCGACGTAGTTGCCCTCTTCGGCGAGCTGGCCATTTCGGTGCCACAGCCTGAAGGCGCCGTCGAGCTTGCCCTCGTCGAAAGTTGCCTCGGCTTTGGGCCCGCCCGCTGGGTAGAACGAGATGCTCGGTCCGTGCTGGATTCCGTCGGGAGTCTCGCACCACCGCTTGAATCCGTTGGGTGGCACTTCTCCATGCACCGAGGCCCCCGTCGGACAGGAGAACTCTTGGGCCTGCGCGGCCAGCGCACAGGCCGCACAGGCAAGGACCGAGGCGAGCCGCATTCCCAGGCGAGTCACGTCGGTCTCAGGGTATCACTTCGAACTCGATTCATCGTGCACAGCTCCTCGGGTGAGGGCGAGAACCCCAGTCCCCACCAGTGCGAGACCGGTGCACCAGCGGAGCATTGCGGCAACCGTGGGCGGATCGTTCTCGGCCCCGCTCCCGATCACACTGAGCATGTAGAGAACCCCAGCGTATCCCAGCCGGCCCGCCAGGCTGTGCAGGGAGAGGTAGGTGGCCCGCTGGAGCTCCGGAACGCGAGGGGCGATGGCGGCATTGACGAGCACACGAGAAATCGCCGGATAGCAGCTGCGCAGCAAGATCAGCGGAACAACCAGCGCGTGATAGACCATTCCCATCAGTCCAATGATCAGCGTCTGGAGCGCGGTCACTCCCAGCAGCAGGCGACCCAAGCCGAATCGATTCCTCAACCCGATGCTACGACGCACGGCGAAAGCGGCCACCAAGGCGATACCCGCCGTCACCGCGCCCGAGGCGAGCGGCGTGTTCTGGACTCGGGTTGCCGTCTCGCCGAGCACGGCGGCCACGTAAGGCTGAGCGAACTCGTAGGGTACGTGCTCGAGACTGGTCTGGAGCACGACGAAGGCGAAGAGCCAAGCCAGCAAGGGTTGCCGGAGGAAACCCGCACACGCGCGAAGCTGGCGCACGAAACCGTGGCCCGCTGGAATCGGCTGTCGCGGTGGCTCACGCATGGCAACCACGACCGGAATCAAGATCAGCGCAGCCACCCAGGAGAGCACATAGGCCCAGCGCAGATCCGCGATCGCCACCAGGCCTCCGATCAGCGCGCTCGCGCTCCCAAACAGGAGCGCGCGGCTTCCCAGGCGCGCCTCTCTTGCACCGAATTCGTCTTGTCGACCGAGCCCGATGAGGGTGTCGTAGTGGAGCGACACGTCCGTGCCCGACGCGAAAGAAAACGAGACGGCCTGTGCGATCTGGGCGGCGACGAAGAGCTCGAACTCGGCACCACTGAAGACGAAGAGCGAAAAGCTGAGCAACCCCGCCAACGCGGAAAGGCGCAATGTCAGCGTCCGGCTCACGCGATCGCTCAGATAGCCCGAGGGTACTTCCAGGACGACGACGGTTGCGTAGTAGATCGACTGGAGCAGCAACACCTGATCGATCGGAAAGCGGGCGCTGAAGAAGAGGTAGAAGACGGGCGCCCAGAAGTAGCTGCGAGTCAGTGGCAGGTACCACTCGTAAAGGCGAAGGTTCCGCTCCAGGACAGAACGGCTCGGGCTCAAGACTCGCTCGAAGGCTGCACGGCGTGGAGCATTCGCCCGCGAGGCCCAGGATGTCAAGTGAGCGAGCGCGCGGATCCAGACGAATCGCGCCCCACTCAGCCCTTGTGATGGGGTTCGCCGGAATCGAATTTTTTCTGATCGGAGCTGTCTGGTTCGATCAAGCCTGCTTGATCAATCCGGCTCGATCAAACCTGCCGGGGCGAGATGATGAGCTTTCCATATGTCTTCCGAGACGCCAGCTCATCGAGCGCTTGGGGGACTTGCTCGAGGCCGTAGGTGTCGAAGATCACCGGCTTGATTGCACCTTTGCGGTGCAGCTCGAAGAGCGCGTCGAAGGTCTCGCTCACCCGCGCGGGCTCCTTCGTCGCGTGAGCCCCCCAGTGCAAACCGGTGATTGCGATGTTCTTCAGCAAGATTCGATTGGCGCGGACTTGGGGGATCTGTCCACTCGCGAACCCGATCACCAGCAGCCGTCCGTTCCAGGCAATGCACTTCAAGGAGCGATCGAATACGTCGCCACCTACGGAATCGTAGATCACGTCGGCGCCTTGACCGTGGGTGAGCTCCATCACGCGAGCGACGAAGTCTTCCTCGCGGTAGTCGATCAACTCGTCGGCTCCGTTGTCCCGAGCGACCTCGAGCTTTTCCCGGCCGCCCGCCGTGGCAATCACCCGCGCGCCGAGCGCCTTGCCAATCTGCACAGCGGCGACGCCGACGCCCCCAGCAGCGGCATGTACGAGGAGATTCTCGCCCGCCTGCAGGTTGGCGCGGAACACCAACCCCGCGTAGCTGGTTGGATAGATGATCGGGAAGGCGGCGCCTTCCTCGAAAGTCATTCCGTCGGGCAACCGGAACGCACCGGCGGCGGGGAGGACCGAGACCTCTGCGAAGCCGCCGAGGCCCGTAGACGCAAGGACGCGGTCTCCAGCTCGGAAACCCTCGACGCCCTCGCCCACCTGGCGGACCACCCCGGCGATCTCGGCTCCGGGCGTGAACGGGAACGGCGGCTTGACCTGGTATTCGCCACGAACCATCAGGATGTCGAAAAAATTGCAGCCGGCCGCGTGCACATCGACCTGCAGCGTTCCCGGGCCCGGCTCGGGCTCCGCGATCTCGGACACAAGCAGCTCGGTCGGAGCCATCCACCGATCGACGACGATCGCCCGCATCTGCCCTCCATTCGCCGTGAGCGCCGGATTCTACCGGAACCGCCGGCACTCCGGGGCGCAGAGCAGGACCCGGTAGGGGTAGAATTGTGCAATGAATGCGAACCAGCTCAAGCAAGAAGTCTGCGAGAAGATCGACGCGATGCGGGACGAGCTGCTGAGCCTCTCTCACGGAATTCACGCCAATCCAGAGCTCGCCTTCCAGGAGCGCGAGGCGGCGGCCCTGCTCAGCGCCGCGATCGAACGGGCCGGTCTGGGGGTGGAGCGCGGCGCATACGGCCTGGAGACGGCCTTCTCGGCCGATTTTGGCTCGGGGGGCACCGGCTGTGTCGCCGTCCTAGCGGAGTACGACGCGCTGCCCGGGATCGGTCACGCCTGCGGCCACAACATCATCGCGACGGCCGGAGTCGGTGCGGGTCTGGCACTCCACGCGCTTGGCGACCGGCTTCCGGGAAGAGTGCGAATCCTGGGTACGCCAGCGGAAGAGCGTGGCGGTGGCAAAGAGTTGATGGCGCGGCAAGGAGCCCTGGACGGAGTCGACGCCGCCCTGATGATGCATCCATCGAGCGTGAACCTGGTGACGATGCCGTGTCTGGCCTGTGCGGAGGTCGAGGTGCGCTACCGCGGTCGTGCAGCCCACGCGTCGGCGATGCCCGCAGAGGGTGTCAACGCGCTCGACGCCCTGGTGATCGCCTATCAGGCAATCGCCTCATTGCGCCAGCACATCCAGATCTACGAGCGGATTCACGGGATCATTACCGACGGCGGGAAAGCGCCCAACATCGTGCCGGATTCTGCAGCAGGGCGCTTCTATGTGCGTTCCGCCAACGCCGATCAGCTCGCTGCACTTAAGAGCCGTGTCGAAGGTTGCCTCCAAGCGGGAGCCAGCGGTACGGGCGCCGAAGTCGAGATCTCGTGGGGGGAGGTCGACTACCTGGACATTCGATTCAACGCGCCTCTCGCGGACTGCTTTCGGGCCAACGCAGAACAGTTGGGACGGGAGTTCCTCCCATTGGAGAAGCTGCCCGCCGGAGTGATGGGCAGCACCGATATGGGGAACGTCAGCTATCGCTTGCCGTCGATTCACCCCATGCTGGCATCCGCTCCTCCTCACTGCACCATCCACAATCCCGAGTTCGCGGAATGGGCTGGCGGAGAAATGGGGGATACCGCCGCAATCGACGGTGCCAAAGCGCTGGCCATGACCGCCGTGGACTACCTATGCGATTCCGAGCTCCGGGATCGGGCGCGCGAGTCTTTCGAGCGAGACGGCGGCGCGTGAACGACTGAGGATCAGCGCGCGCTGGTGGAAGCGGATCGCGATCTCTAGCCCAGGCAAGCGGGGCGGAGCGCAGGCTCCGGCTGCACCCCGGACGTCTGTCGCTCAGCCTCGGCCGGAAGTGCCGCCGATCCCCTCGAAGAGCAGCTCCACAGACGCATCGATGGCCGCTCGGCAGCCGCTCTCGGAGAGCAACCCATTCGCCCAGGAGACACGAGCGCCGGCCGCGCCGTGAAACAGGACTCGGGCGGCAGTCAATACGTCGACAACGGAGTCGAGATCGCCCTTCATCCGACCCGCCTGGAGGATCTCCGCGATCAGACCGATGGTTCTGTCGTTGAGGGCGAGGACGCGGCGCGAGACGCGTGCCTCGGGAAACGTGGTGGCTCGAATCGCGATTACGGTCAAATCCTGGTCGAGCGCCAACATCTCGTGCTGGCTGCGAAAGAACGCTTGAACCCGATCACGCGTCGACCGTGCAGGATCGTCCCCTCGCCGAAACGCCTGCCACGCCACCTCCTGGATATCGGCGAGCTCGAGCACCAACAGCTCGTGTTTGGATTGGACATGTCGGTAGATCGAGCTGGCGCCGACCCCGGCCCGCGCTGCAATGGCGCGAAGTGTCGTGGCGTCGAAGCCCTGCTCGCGAAACAGCGAGCGAGCGGCTTCGCGAATCCGGCTCCGGCTGCGGTCTCCGCGCAGCCGCCGGCCGTCGTCGGTTCGCAGCGGTAACGATCCGCGTGGGCCTACCATCTGGAGCAGAGACTCGCATAGCTGCGAATCGGGGCGCCAGCATTCGCATTCTGGCTGGGGCGACGCGACAGAGGCCCGACCCCATGTGGTCAGGCCTCCGGACACCGTCAACCAAGCTCTCCAGAAGTTTCTAGCAGCCCGGCCCGGCGTCGACGCCGTCTAGACCCCGGAACGGGTCTCCCAACGACGGCGTCCAAATCGCGCAAGACTCTTGCAGCAAGCTTCATGCCCAACCCGAAAACGAGAGTAACCAGTTGATTTTATTGATGGTGAGGCAGTCTCTCCCGGCGGGGGAAAGGCAAATCTTTTCGCGATGGCGGAAACCGGATTCCTATCGGGATTCGAAGCGGGAAGTGCCGCCTGAGCTGCTGTAACACTGCCTCTTGCGTGCCCCGACGAGAGAAAAGGGGGCTGGCGTCGATCCGTATCCCGTAAATGGAGACTTCGGATGCCACCAGGCGCTGCGTGAATACGAGTCCTGGAGCCGATTCCTTTCGAGGCTGTCAGTCCTCGTCGAGGGTGGCGCGCAGCTCCTTCGGATTCGCGCCGGCTAGGTCGCTGAGCTGGGCCGCCTGGGCATCGTCGAGCTCCCGGGGAACACAGATCTTGACTGAGACGAAGAAGTGCCCGGCCGGCCCACCGCTCGGATGGGGCACCCCTTTCCCCGGCAGCCTCAGTTTCGATCCGCTGTCGGTACCCGGAGGGATCGTCACCGTGACGCGACCGTCCAGGGTCGGAACCTCGACTTTTGTGCCCAGGGTTGCCTCGGCGATGGTCACCGGCACCTCCAGCGTGATGTCTCGATCGTCGCGTCGGAACAGCGGGTGGGGGCGGATGCGTATCGTCGCCATCAGGTCGCCCGACGGCGCTCCACCCGAGCCTTCGCCGCCCTTGCCGCGTAGACGGATCCGGCCGCCGTCCGCCACGCCGGCCGGTATCCGGGCTGTCACGGTTTCGGTCCGTCGCCCGCCATCCGCGGTGGGGCGCGAGATCTGAAAGCGCTGCTCCCCCCCGCGAACCGCTTCCAGAAAGTCGAGCTGGAGGTCCGCCTCCAGGTTGACTCCCCGTCGGCGCAGCGTACCGTGCCCGCCGGCGCCGCGACCGAAGAGTTCAGAGACCATGTCTTCGAGCCCGCCGAAGCCGAACCCGCGGCCGCCGAAATCTGAATGCCCGCCGAAACCACCCCCGAAGGCCTCGCGGGCGCGTCGCGCCTCGGCCGCATCGAAGCCGGCCTGAAACGACACCTCGCCGAACTCGTCGTAGGCCTTCCGCTTCTCGGGATCCGAGAGCACCGAATAGGCTTCGCTGACGGTCTTGAAGCGCTCCTCGGCAGAAGGGTTGTCGGGATTCACGTCCGGGTGAAGCTCGCGGGCCAGCTGGCGGTAGGCACTGCGGATGGTGTCATCATCCGCGTCGCGTGCGATACCCAGTGCTTCGTAGGGATCTTTTGCCTGTGAACCCGCCATTAGCGAACCGGGACGGGCTCCACGAGTGGCAGCAGCGACTCGGGGTTCTCGATCCTCTGCCGGACCAGCTCGAGCGAGTGATAGGAATACAGGCCATCTTCGATCCGCTCGTCGTAGCTCCAGGCGGCCGTCATCTTCTTTTGGCCGTCGATGCCTGCCTCGGTCCGGCCCATCACACCGAAGATCGACGTGGTTCCGTACTCCCACAGGTGGTGAAAGCCCGCCGGGTAGTCGATCGATCCGAGATTGGCGACGAAGACCGACGCAAAGAGGGGGTCGGCTTCGATCATGCCGCGCGGCAGCAATCCATAGCGGTCGGCGAGCCGCGCCGCGCCGAGTGCCCCCTTGATGACCGGGCCGGGCATCCGGAGCAGCAATCCCACTTCCTTGTCGCTGGTCGTCTTCTTGCCAGAGCGCCCGAACTCCAGCTTGTCGTAGATCGCATCCGCCATCTCCTCGAGAGATTCGCTATCGGGGCGAAAGCGGCGTTTGATGGTGATCATGGGCGAGCCATCGATCAGCTCACGCTTGGCGCTGAACGTGATCCAAACACCGTCGCGCTGCCACAGCTTGCCGGCCTTGACGAAGCGGTTGACCCCCGGGCGCAAGTGCACGCCTTGCGAGCAGGCGCGCAAGAACAGGTGAAAGAGGGTGAGCGGGCGCTTCTCCGGTCGCGTCTGGTTCTGCTTCTCGAGAAATTCTAGAGCCGCCTCGACGCGGATATCCTGATTCATATAGAACAGCGAGTCGTTCCGACGCGGCGAAACGTAGGGCATGAAACGGCGCATGGCGTTGAGATCTCGAACCAGCGTGGCGTCGGGACGTCGGCCGAACAATCACTTCTCCTTCGCCCGGAACGAGCGATGAGAGTCTAGTCACTTCGGCGAAGCAGCGCGCGCGGGCCGGTGCATCCGCCATACCGACACCCCGAGAATGACCATCTCTCCCTGCACGGCGAAGCCCGCGCGCTCGTAGAACCCGATGTTGCCGGGACCGTCGGTCTCCAGATAGGCCGGCATCGATTGCTGATCGACCTCTCGGAGCCAGGCAGCAAGCAACCCGGCGCCCACTCCGCGGCTCTGTTGCGCTGGATCGACCCCGAGCGTTCCCAGGTAGCAGTGAGGCCCCTTCGGGTGAAACGCTTCGAGCGCGTCGAATACCTCGCCCCAGCGGAGTGTCGTTCGCCAACCTTGGCCGATCAGACAGCGAAGCCGTCTCATCAGAGCAGGAGGGGGCAGGGGAAAACCGTCCGGAGGCACGGCGACCAGGCTTCCCGCAACCACGCCATCCAGGTTTGCCACCAGAACCCTCCCGTAGCGCTGGGCGACCGGGAGCAATGCCCGCATGCCGTGGCGGTTGGAGCGGAGCCGATCGTCCGAACGGATTGATCGAACCGTCGCTCGATTGAGCGCATTGTCTCGAAACGCCCGGGCCAGAACTTCGACCACCCGCGGCAGATCTCGGCTGCACAGCGAAACAATCGACGCGGCGGCTGGACGATTCTGCCTGGGCAGCTCGGGCATCGACAAAGCCGATCAGTCGCCGGGCTGTTGCACCAGCTCGATCAGCGTGCCGTCCGGGTCCGCGATGAAAATCGCCTTGGTGTCCGCCTCTGGAATCTCGATCCGCGTCTCACGCAGGATCTCGACGTCAGCCTCTTCGAAGTCGGCCAGCGTGCGGTCGAGATCGTCGGTCCGGAGCGACAGGTGGGTCAACCCCGGCTGATTCATCGGGCGAGGGAGTCCATCGCCTTCCTGGCTCGGAGATTCGTAGTAGAGCAGCTCGATCCGGACGCCTTCACGCTCGAGGTAGATGGCGCGGAGCGAGACGTCCGACAAGCGCAACAGTGTACTCGCTGGCAGCCCCTTCACTTCGAGCTCGTTCACGTAGCGAAAACCCAGCACGTCGTGATAGAAGCGGAGCGAGCGAACGCGATCCGAGACGCAGATGCCGATGTGACTCATCCGCATCCGCGGCATTCAGTCAGGCGCCCTCGCGAGCTCGCTGTGAGGCGTTTTTCCCCATCGGCAGATTCAGGATTTCGCGCGGAAACGCCTCGACGAGAAATTCGACCACGTTGCGGACCGAGATCACGAACGCGGGCCGATGTTCGTCATCGACGACCGGGATGTGACGGTAGCCCCCGACGGACATCATGTTGAGCGCATAGGCGACCGCCGAGCGCACAGACAGGCTCTCGGGGTCGGGCGTCATCACTTCACCGATGGGCAGCGCCGCCGGGTTTCTTCCCCGGTCCACGATGCGAAAGAGCACATCGCGCTCGGTGAAGATTCCCGTGAGCTTGCTGTTGCTGGTGCCGTCGTCCGTGATCACCACGCAGCCGCGGTGCTCGCTCTGCATCAACCGCATAGCCACGGTCACGTTGGTGTGCGGCGATACCGTGAGCGCGCGCTGCACTGGCAGGGCTCCCACTGGCTCCCGAAGCAGCGATGCGTCGAAGCCGCCCTCGCGCCGGCTGGGTAACTCGAAATAGGACTCGTCCAACAGATTCTCTCGATCGTCGGTTGCCATCTCGCTCCCTCCATCGCGGTGTGACCCCACATTGTACAACCTCGCGGCACCCGCTGAACAGCTCAAAAGACGCCGGATCGCATCCAAAAACTCGCTTAACTTCGGTAACTTACGTCGTCAGCCGAATCCTCGGCCGTCGCGCTCACGGATTCTGGAGCAACCGGCTGCGCGGCAGAGGGAGGGGAGGGGAAGGCGCTTGGCACGCTCAATGGTGTTTGACGGGGTCGGGCTTCCGCTGCGAGAGACCAATCGTCCCGCGCCGCAGCCGGGTCCTGGGGAGATCCGGGTGCGGGTGCGGGCCTGCGGGGTCTGCCGGACGGACCTCCACATCATCGATGGAGAGCTCTCGGAGCCAGCGCTTCCGCTGGTTCCCGGGCATCAGATCGTGGGAACGGTGGACGCGGTCGGTCCAGCAGTCGACCGCTTCGCCATGGGAGAACGGGTGGGCGTTCCCTGGCTCGGTGGCAGCTGCGGAGCCTGCCGCTACTGCCTGTCCGATCGGGAGAACCTCTGCGACCGCGCGCGCTTCACGGGCTACCAGATCGATGGAGGATACGCCGAGCACTGCATCGCCGATGCGGACTTCTGCTTTGCCCTTCCCAATAGGGCGTCCGACGCGGGGGCGTCCGACGGGGCATCCGACGCCGAAGTCGCGCCGCTGCTGTGCGCCGGCCTGATCGGGTATCGGGCCTGGAAGCTCACCGGCGATGCAGAGCGAGTCGGCTTTTACGGCTTCGGCGCTTCCGCCCACATCCTGATCCAGATCGCCCGCCACCAGGGTCGCGAGGTCTACGCATTCACCCGCCCCGGCGACCAGGTGGCACAGCGATTCGCACAGGAACTCGGGGCGGCCTGGGCGGGCGATTCGGATGCGCGGCCACCCACGGAGCTCGACGCCGCAATCCTCTTCGCTCCGGTCGGCGACCTGGTACCGGCCGCACTGCGCGCCGTCAGCAAAGGGGGCGTCGTGGTCTGTGCGGGAATCCACATGAGTGACATCCCCAGCTTTCCCTACGCCCTCTTGTGGGGTGAACGCGTGGTTCGCTCAGTGGCGAATCTGACCCGGCGCGACGGCGAGGAGTTCTTCCCGATTGCTGTGCGGGCCGGCGTTCGAACCCAGACCACGGGGTATCCCCTGGCAGCAGCCAATCGAGCGCTCGACGATCTGCGCCAGGGACGGATCAGTGGTGCTGCAGTTCTCGTGATACCCGGGTAGGGAAGTCAAGCGCCGCCCGGCTCGGCAACCCCGGTCCCTTGCTAGTCATCGCTCTCGGACAGCAGCGTCCGCGATTGCTGTAGCTCGGCGAGGCGGCTGCCGGATAGCGAGAGCCAGTCGCCCAGCACCTCCACATTGTGCTCGCCGCGCCGCGGCGCGGGCCCGCGAACTCCCGATGCGGCGCTCGAGAACTCGTAGGGCGCCTGGATCACCTTGCGTTGGCCCTCGCCCCGGTCGTCCACCTCGGCGAACCAATCCACAGCTTTCAACGTCGGCGACTCGAGCACCTCGTCGGAGCTGCGCACGTCGCCCCAGGGCAGGCGCGCCGACTCGAGATCGCGAACCAGAGCCTCGCGACTCGCGTGACAGCCGATCCATTCTCGCACCACCGCCTGTCGGTTGGCGATCTTTTCGTCGAGGTCGGCCCCGTCGGAGGCCTCCAAGCCGAAGCAGCCTCGCAGCTGATACCAGATCCCCTTCCACTGGGAAGAGATCAGGATGGGACCACCGGGGGCGTCGAAGACCTGGCCACCGAGCCGCTCCAGCGGCAGCGCCCCATCGAGAAGGTGGTGGCTGTAGTCATCCGTGGCCATCAGGGTTCGCAGCATTGACAAGTCGATGTGTTGGCCCTTCCCAGTGCGCTCGCGCAGGCGAAGTGCGGCGAGCAGCGCGATGGCGCCATGGAGCGCAGAGTAGGAATCCGCCAGCGAGAAGATCGGGTCCGAGGGAGGGTTCCCATCCATCTCGGCGTGGCGCGCGATGTACCCCGCTTCCGCATGGATCACGGGTGCGTAGGCCTGGCGCTGAGATTCTGGGCCCGTCTGCCCGAATCCGGTGACGGACAGCATGACGAGGCCGGGGTTGCGGGCAGCCAGGGCCTCGTAGCCGAGCCCCGCTCGTGCCATGACGCCCGGCCTGAAGTTCTCGACAATCACATCGGCGCACTCTGCCAGGCGCCGAACCAGTTCGGGGCCGTCGGCGGATTTCAGGTCGACGCAAATGTTGCGCTTGCCGGCGTTCTGCTGGGTGTAGAAACCCGAGAGTCCGTGACGCTGCTCGCCCCAGTTGCGCGTGATGTCGCCTTCCGGTGGCTCGAGCTTCACCACGTCGGCGCCCAGATCGCACAGCAGCCGGGTGCAGTAGGGGCCGGCCATCACACGAGAGAAATCCAGGACCTTCAGATCTCCCAACGGATCTTGACGACTGCTCATGGAACTCCTGGGAAGCCGACCTAGAGAAGCTTCGGCAACACGTGCTCCGTAAAGAGCGTGAACGACTCGTGGCTCAATGGCGCACACATCAGGTAATCGAGAAACATCTCTTCTTGCAGTCGCTGGATCTGGTCGACCACTGCTTCGGGGGTGCCATAAATGGCGACTCCCTCGAGATAGCGATTCACCGGGTCGTCATCTGGACGGGACGGCGCCAGGCCTTTCGGATCGAAGAGCTGGCCGTGCTGTGCACCGACGTACGAGCCCACGATCCAACCCGCGCCCCTGCGCGCCACGGCCTCTGCCTCTTGCGCGGTTCGCGCTACAGCCAGCAGCCGGGCCATCGGAATTTCACGACCGGCAAAGGTGTGGCCAGCGTCCTCGAGCTGCGAGCGATAGAGGTTCCTCTTGCGCGCGATCTCGGCATGCGCGGAATGCGGGTCCATCATGATCGTATGACCCGCCTCTGCGGCCCAGGCGATCGCAGACTCCGAAGACGCGGCCACCCAGACGGGCGGGTGAGGTTGCTGGGTGGGCTTCGGAAGGACTTCGACCTCGTCGAAGCGAAAGTAGGACCCTTCATAGCTGAGCTTGTCGTTGGACCAGGCCGCGATCACGATCTCGACCGCTTCGCGGAACCGCGCAGCACTTTCCTCTCCGGCAACGCCGAAGGCCTCGAACTCCTTGCGCTCGAAGCCCCGTCCAGCCCCCCAGTTCACGCGCCCGCCCGACAAGACGTCGAGCAGTGCGACCTCCTCGGCGAGTCGCAGCGGGTGGTAGAACGCCGCCAGTGAGACCGCTGTGCCGATGCGCAGGTTGGAGGTTCGTGCCGCCACCTGGGTTCCCATCATGTGTACCGAGGGACAAACGCTGAACGAGCTGAAGTGATGTTCGGCGAGCCAGACCGCGTCGTAGCCGGTGCGGTCCATGATCTCGATCCGCTGCATGGCGCGTTCGTAGACCTTCGGAAGGGGAATGCGCCGCTCTGGCCAGCTGAAGAACTGGAGCACGCCAACTTTCATGAAGCAGGGCCTCGCAGGTTTGACCAGCGTGGAAGGCGGACCGCTGCCAGCATAGCTGGCCGAGCGGCCGAGGATACGGAAACCTCCAGGCCCGAAGATGCCGTCCAAACCCGCCGAAACCACCCAAGCTCCCGAGCTCGAGGGCTATCAACGCAAGGCTCTGCGCGGACTGGCCAACCCCCTGCGGCCGATGGTGCAAGTCGGCGACGCAGGTCTGAGCCAAGGTGTTCTATCCGCGATCGACGAGGCACTTCTCGCTCACGAGTTGGTGAAGATCCGGCTGCGCGCACCGGAGGACAAGAAGGCAGCCGCCCGGGAGATCGCCTCGGCGTGCGGGGCCGCGCTGTGCGGCCTGGTTGGCCACACGGTGATTCTCTATCGGCCCAACCCGGAAAATCCCCGCATCGAGCTTCCAAAGCGCTGAGCCGGAAGGCCTCGAGGCGCCACTCCGCTGGAGGCAGATCCGTCGGGCCGACAGCGAATGCGCTGCGGCACCGCCGCACGTCCCCGAGCAGGAGGCGGAGCCGCTGCCTATCCTTCGTCACGATGAGGCGAATCTGGACTCTGCTGCTGGCCGCGGCCTGGTCTTGGACAGCTTGCTCTTCGCAGGAGCCCCAGGCGAGCGACGAAGCTCGACCGCTGAACCTGCTCGTCATCACCCTCGACACCACTCGGGCAGACGCGCTCGGTGTCTACGGCCAAGAGCTGCCGACGTCGCCGCGGATCGACGCAATGGCCGCGGACGGGCTCTTGTTCGAGCAGGCCCTCGCCTCTTCACCGAGCACGCTGCCCTCCCACTCCACGCTCTTCACCGGAAGACAACCCTACACCCACGGTGCGCGCTCGAACTTGGGCTACCAGCTCGCCGAGCATAATCTCACGTTGGCGGAGGTGCTCCAGGCCGCCGGCTACACCACCGCAGCCGAGATCGCGTCGGCCGTGATGGCGCGCGATCGAAATCTCGACCAAGGATTCGACGAGTATCGCGATCCGGGAAATGCCCCGTCTGGCGAAACCGAAGAGCGCACGGGCCTCCACCGCCTGGAGCGAGACGCGGAGAGCATCACCGCAGGCGGTCTGCGCTTTCTACGCGAGCATGCGGACCGCCCATTCTTCCTCTGGCTCCATTATTTCGATGCTCACACCCCCTACGACCCGCCGGAGCGGTTTCGCCGCCGCATTCCCAACGAATATCTGGCCGAGGTGGCTTGGGTCGATCACAACGTGGGAGTGCTGTTGGATGAAATCCAGCGCCTGGGTCTGCGCTCTCGAACACTGGTGTTGTTGGTGGGTGATCACGGAGAGGGAAACGGAGACCACGAAGAATCTTCGCATTCGTTCTTCGTCTACGACTCGACGATGCAGGTGCCGCTGATCTTCTGGGGTGCCAACTCGATTCCGCGCGGGGTCCGGGTGCCCAACCTGGTGCGATTGGTGGATCTCACGCCGACGGCGCTCGACCTGCTCGGCATGGAACCGCTCGCAGACTCGGAGGGGGTTTCGCTGCGCCCACTCCTGGACGATCCAACCCGGGACCTCTCGCTCGTGGCCTACGGAGAGTCCATCGAGCCCGTCACGAATTTCGACTCCAGCGTGCTCCGGTTCGTGCGGGAGGGGCGTTGGAAGTACATCCACAAGCTCGTTCCCGAGCTCTACGACATCCAGGCTGATCCCGGCGAGCTGCGAAACCTCGCCGAGTCACGACCCGACATCGTCGAGAAACTGCGTGGACACTTGCGCGACATGATCGCCGTTGGCCCGGCCAGACTCCGTGCCGCGGTGGAACCGGATGAGGCAACCCTAGACCAGCTGCAGGCGCTCGGGTACGTAGGCGGACCAGCCGCGCGGCCCATTCTCGACGAGTTCTCGGCACTGGAAGTACGCCCGCCCGACCCCTCGTCGCGTCGCGAGGACATCTGGAAGCTCGGTCAGATGTCGACGTTGCTGGAAGCCAAGCGCTATGGCGAAATGGAGCGCCTCATGCGCGAGGTCGTGGCCAACAACCCCAGGGGCGTGGCGCCACTGACAGCCTTGATCGGTGTGCTGAAGAAGCAGGGCCGCGAACGCGAGAGGGTTCCGCTGCTGCGGCGCGCCGTGGAGCTGGATCCGGACTCGGTCGACCACCGGATGCGCCTGGCGCGCACTCTCAACCAACTGGGTGAACTCGATCAGGCCGCCGACGTACTGGATCAGCTCGTCGCACTCGAGCCCTGCTCCGACCGCAGCCCTCTACTCCTCGCGAATCTTCGCCACTCCCAAGAACGCTACGCCGAGCAGAAGACGATACTCGAGCGGGCCCGATCGAGCTGCGCCGACAGCGTGCGCGTGCGCAACGCGTTGGCCTACGCCCTGGCCACCTCACCAGCCGGGGCCGTGCGCGACGGTCAGCGAGCCCTCCGGCTCGCCGAGTCCGTCGAGGCGGAGTCCCGTGGGCGAGACGCGAACCATCTGGACAGCCTGGCCTGCGCGTACGCCGAGGTGGGACGCTTCGACCAGGCCTTGGAAGCGATCGATCGAGCGATCGCGCTGCTGGGCGAGCGAGCTGCACCGGCTGAGGTCACCGAAATCTTCCAGCGACACCGCGCTTCATTTGTCTCCCACACCGCCGTGCGCGATCCGTAGGCCGCCGGGCAATCGATTCTGCGCGGTATTCAGAGCCAGGCGGCGAGAACTACGGATCCCATCGTCGCCATCGCAATGCCGGAAATACGCCCGGCCAGCACGCCGTGGGGCCAGACCTTCTCCAACAGCACGAAGAGCGTGATGGCCGCAATCCACAACAGGTTCATGACTCCGCCGAAGAACAGCAGCCCCATCAACACCCAGCAGCAGCCCAGGCAGTACGCCCCGTGGCGCAACCCCATCCTGAAAGCGCCGAGCGCCCCGGATCGCCAATGCCGGGATATGAACTGCACGGGCGCTCTGCAATGCTCCAAGCAGGCGTTCTTGATCGGCGTGAGTTGATAGGCACCGGCGGCAATCAGCAGCCCGGCGCCGATCGCTGGACTGGTCGTCACCATCATGGGGGATAGCAGCGCCGCCTGCTCGAGTCGCCATTGCACCAGGGTCGCGGCGAGGCTGAAGGCCGTCCACATCGCGAGGTAGCCGGCAACAAAGCTGGCAGTGGGCGCCAGCTTCGTTCCCTCCCGCCGCGCCTTGCGAGCCACCGCGGCGTAGATCAAGGTCATCGGGGCAGCGCTCGGCAGCATCATCGCCACCATCATCAACGCCCACATGACGAACATCATCCAAAATTCGGACGCCGTCCAGGCGCGGACCTCCAACATGGCCATGGGGGAAGCGGAACCCATCGCCTCCATGCCAGCCGCAGTGACGAACAAATAGCACCAAGCGAGCCCGGTAACTCCGCTGAGTGCCACGAGTGTCGCAATCCGGTCGCGCCGGGGAAGTGAAACCTCGCGCAGCGCGTGAGGATTCGATTCCGCATAGGGATCTGTTGCGTCCGGTCGATTCACCACGTCGGGCCGGTCCACTGAGCCTGGACCGATTCAGTCAACGAATCACGCCGTCCTGGTTCATGTGCATTGCGCTGAACTGACCGTAGCTGTCGGACAGCTTCAACTCGATGCCCGCGGTCACCGTCGAGCTGCCGGTCCCCATCTCCGCGATCGCGTATTCGAAGCCGTTCGGGAGATCGATTCTCCCTCGATAGCTCTCCCCGCTATTGGGGTCCGTAATTGGGGACCCGGTCGATTCAACGAGCCCTGGGACGCTCAGCCTGGCTCGCCGCTCGCCCACATCGACCTCGAGCGCGATCGGCGCAAAGAGAGGTTCCAAGACCTCGGACATGGTGCTGTTGTAGACGTAGAAGTGGGTGGCACCAGGCGTCGTGGATTCGCCGTGCAGGATCTTCCGCAACGCTTCGCGCTGATCCGAGTTGGCGCGCTCGTCGATGATGATCTGCTGGCGTCCATTGCCCTCCGCAATCTCACCAGGCCATTGGACGATCATGATCCAATGGAGACCGTTTAGAGGGGTTTCGTTGAAGTGGCCCTCATCGACCCGACCACCGGCTACTCCTTCACAGTGACCGTAGGTGCTGGGTGAGTTGAACTGGCACGGACATCCCCATGCGCAATTGCAGTTCACATACTCGACCCCACGAAGCGTCCAGCGATCGGCCATGACTGACCCTCCCTTCGATTCACCATGATACATCTCTCGGGTAGCGAGTTCCCTCATTCAACGTGCCGTCCGACGAGGTGTGGAACGTTCGCGTTCGACCCAAGTGTCCACAACGGCCGAGTTGGTGGCACTCCCTCGCTATGGCAAGCTTTGCGAGAAGAGCGGCTTGGACGCGGATTGCCATGTTGGGTGCGCCGGAGGGATCAGCGTGAATCAACCCACCTGCCTGATCACGGGTGTCGGCCCTGGAACGGGGGCCGCGTTGGCTCGCCGGTTCGCCGAGGGCTACCGCGTCGCCATGATCGCCCGCAACGCCGATCGACTGACGAAGTTGGAGAAGGACCTTCCGGGTGCCAGGGGATTTCCCTGTGACGTTTCCGACGAGGCGCAGCTCGCCAGCACCTACGCGAAAGTAAGCGATGATCTCGGCGCGCCGGAGGTCGTGATCCACAATGCTGTCGGGGGAGCGTTCGGAGACTTCCTCTCGATCGACCCGCAGGTTCTGCAAGCGAATTTCCAGGTCAACACCATGGCCCTCCTGCACCTGGCCCGAATGGCGGCGCCCCCGATGATCGAAGCGGGGCGAGGGGCAATTCTCTGTACGGGCAACACCTCCACCTACCGCGGTAAAGCCGCCTTTGCGGGTTTCGCGCCCACCAAGGCTGCCCAGCGTATCCTGGCCGAGTCGATGGCGCGCACGCTCGGTCCGCAGGGAGTGCACGTAGCGTACCTTGCAATCGACGCGGTCATCGACGTGCCGTGGACCCGAAAAGTCAACCCGGACAAACCGGATTCCTTTTTTTGCCAGCCGGCAGACATCGCAGCCGAGTGCTGGCACATCGTTCACCAAGCCCGGTCCGCCTGGACGTTTGACGTCATGATCAGACCCGATGCGGAACGTTGGTGAACCAGCCGCCCCGCTAGTCCGACGCTCTTCTGCCAGTCGAGTGGGAGTCGCACGAATTCGAGCTGCCGCCTCGCAGGCAGCGAATTCAGCGGTGCGCGCGCTTCGGCTCCGATGCCGGTTGTGCAGATTCACTTGAATCTTTAGCGACATCTCGAATGGCATGCTGATACAGCTCGTTGATCGCCTTGGTGATTTCGGGTGCCTGCTGGTCGAATCGAACACCCATGCCGGACTTACTGGTCTCAGACGAGGGGTCGATGTTCTGTGAGACGACGACGCCCCGAATTTCGACCTCCGCCTTCGTATGCTCGATCAGAATCCGCATACGCAGCTCAGAACCGATTGGAAGCGGAGACTTGGTGTTGATGAACAGGCCGCCGCTCGACAGATTCGTGATCAGAGCGCTCTCGAAGCTCCCGAAGGATTCGAAGCTGCAATCCAGGCGGATGGGAACGCGAACCGACTTGCGCTGCTCCACCCCGGCCTTGCTCAATCGGGGGGCGAAGTGCTGATTCAGACGACCGTTGAGGAAGGTCCAGCGCTCGAGCTCCTCGATGGTCAGCCCATCCGCCTTGCGTTTGCGATCGAGCCGTGCGTACTCGAGAAACAGCCGGTTCGCGTCCGCTGTGTGGCGTGCTCCCGGCTTCATCGGGAGTCGGTCCGGCGGGGGTGGATTCTTCTCATGGCGGTGCAGCTCCGAGCGGACCTTACGCTTCCGTCGTCATCGGCATGCCCTCGACTTCGCTGAAGGGGCCCGAAAACGCCAAATACCGCGGCGGAACGGGGTTGGCGACAGGCTGCCTGCTTGCTGGCTGCCGCCGAGCTGTGCGATCGTCGGCTCTTCACTTCGTCCACCCCTTAGAGGTATCGCGCTGATGGACATTCCGGTGCGAGATCTCACCAGCGACGAGATCGACGGCTACGACCGTGATGGCGTCATCTGCGCCCGCGGTCTGTTCCAGGAAGCCTGGGTCGAGCGAATGGCCCGGGCCGTGGATCGGGTCGTCGAGGCTCCCAGCTTCATGGGCAAGGTGGTCTCGATGCAGAAGGAGGGGTTTAGCGGTGACTTCTTTCTCTGGAAGACCGACGACGACTTCAGAGACTGGGTGTTCGAGTCACCCGCCGCGCACGTCGCCGGGCAAGTACTTCGCTCGAAAACCGTTCGGCACTTCTACGACCAACTCTTCGTCAAGCCCCCGGGCTGTCACGTGCCGACCCCGTGGCACCACGACATCACCTTCTGGCCCGTCGACGTCGAGAGCCGGCAGCTGTGCTCGATCTGGATCACGTTCGATGCGGTGAACCGAGCGGGCAGTGGCCTCGAGTTCGTCAAGGGCTCCCATCGCTGGCCCCAGAAATTCAAGGCGATCACCCCCAATTACGACCCCTACATGATGGACTCGGGCTTCGATGATGCACCGGACATCGACAACCACCGAGCCGACCACGATCTCTTCTGCCCCGACATGCAGGCTGGCGATTGCCTGATCTTCGACGCCCACATCGTCCACGGATCATCTTCCAACTACTCGACCGCGGTCGCTCGGCGCGCGTTTTCCTCACGCTGGGCCGGGAACAACGTCGCCTTCGAAGACCGTCACGCGACGATGCCGTTGCTGTGGGAGCACGGACTCCGGACGGGCGATCCCATCCGAGGACCGTTGTTTCCTCAAGTCCTGCCCGCCCCGATCGAGGGCGAGAGTGCTCGAAGAGACGGCGGACCCGAGCCTCCGAACCCTGAATTCGTCAAGCGGGTGATGGGAGCCATCGCCGCTCGAGCGAAACCGGGTGATCTCAGTACAGCCGGCGAGTCACGATCTCGTCGACGGTGATGTCGAGCTTGGCCGCCTCCGACAAGAAGTAGGCGCGCTCCTCGAAGTCGAGAGCTTCCGGCGGAAACACGCCGTGCAGTTTGATTTTGCGGTTGACGAGCATCTTCGTGAACAAGGCCGCTCCCTGTCCCGTGTAGTACGACTCGTGGCTGATTCCAGCTCGGTCGAAGGATTCTCGCAGGCCGGGGACGTTCACATAGCTGTCGATTCTGAGCGGGTCGCCAGACTTGATACCGTCCACCCGTACGAGAAAGGCACCTTCCTCCGACACCATCCCCTCGTCGAGCACTTCTTGAATCTCTTCTCGATACTTGGGCGCCGGCGGTGTGAGCGCGGAGATCAGGCGCATGGGCACGATCTCCACGCCATCCACCTTCACGGGCTCCCACGACAGCAGGCCCATGTCGTAGAGGCTCTTGGCCAGCTCCGTCGCCGGGCCGCCACAGCGGAATGAGACGTTCTCGACGCCCTTGAGGTAACGGTCCGCGAGCAAGCCCATCGTGACGGGCTCTTCGTGCTCGTGGTCGAACATCAACCGCTCCCCGAGTCCGCGAAACTCGACCCGCTCCGGGTTCCCGAATGGAGTTCCGCGCTCGAAGAGACCGTCCTTCCAGCGGATCGGAACGGCGGCCATGTCACCGAACGCCGTTTCGGGAGACCACCAGAAAGGAATGAATCGCTTCGACCAGATGCCTTCGTAGACGAGGATTTCGATGCTCTTTACGCTGTCGAACTTGTCGACTGCGTCTCGGGTGACGACGTTGGCCACACCGGGCGCCGAGCCGGTGTTGGTGAGCGCCGCCAGTCCCGCGTCCTTGAATTCCTGATCCCGACCGAGCTGTTTGCGCACGGCATCGATGAAGTCTTCATCGTCGATGGGGCCCGAAGCGAGATCCTGATAGCAAGCGTTTGCCTCGAGCGCGGCGTCCATCACCGCCATGTTGAACGAGGGGGTGAGGCCGTTGACGATCAGCTCGCAGCCCTTGGCGGCATCGACGATCTCCGCCGTATTTCTCGCGTCCAGCTCGAGCGCCTTCGCTTTCGAGAGCGACATCTCGAGCTCCTTCGCGGCCCGCTCGTCGTAGTCGGCGCAGACGATCTCCTCGACGCCAGGCTCCTCCTGCATGCGTCGGGCGATCGTACTTCCCTGGGCTCCAGTACCCACGATCATGATCTTTCTCACGGCCTATCCCTCCACGCGCGCCGGTTCGCTGGCGAGAGTAACGCGTCTGAGCGCCGGCGAAATCCAGATGGGAGACAGTGCTCCCAGGTGGCGACTGATCGGTCCGCGGCCGATGCTATGGGCTGCGGTGGCCCACCACTCGAATCGGTGCGGCCCGAAACCCGGGGGAGGAGCAAATGACGCGTGCGGGTCTTGCGGTCGGTAGATTGTTCTTGGCGGGACTGGCGCTCCTCCCGGTTTCGACCACAGCAGAAGATCCCAAGTCTGCCGGAGAAGGGCTCGTCGACATCGTGGCCTGGCCCGGTTACATCGAGCGCGGCGCCAGTGATCCGCGGTTCGATTGGGTCACTGGCTTCGAAGTCGAAACCGGCTGTCAGGTTCGTCTCAAGGTCGCCGGAACCTCCGATGAGATGGTCGCACTCATGAACGAGGGTGGCTTCGATCTCGCCACGGTTTCGGGCGACGCAACGCTGCGATTGATCGTCGGCAGTCGCGTTCAACCGATTGAGACCGCTCGGATCCCACAATGGGAATCGATCGACGAGCGACTGAAGAACGCACCGTGGCATACCGTCGACGGCGTTCACTATGGAGTTCCCTATCAGTGGGGCTCGAACGTGTTGATGTACAACACCGATGTATTCGAGAAACCTCCGAGCAGCTGGAAGATCGTGTTCGAGCCGAGTGTGCTGCCCGACGGCAAGAGCAATCAGGGGCGCGTCCAGGCCTTCGACGGACCGATCTACATCGCAGATGCGGCTCTCTACCTCATGACCGCGCGCCCCGAGCTCGGCATCGTCGACCCCTACGAGCTGAATCAGCAGCAGTACGAGGCGGCCCTGGAGCTATTGCGCGGCCAGCGAAAAATCGTCAGTCGCTACTGGCATGATCCTTCGATGCAGATCGACGATTTCACCAACGAGGGTGTCGTTGCATCGTCGAGCTGGCCCTTCATGGTGAACATGCTGGTGCGCCAGGGCAAGCCGATCGACAGCACGATTCCGGTGGAGGGCGCAACGGGCTGGGCCGATACGACGATGCTGCATCGCGACGCGCCCCACCCAGTCTGCGCCTACCGGTGGCTCGCGCACTCGCTGGACAAGAAGCTCCAGGGTGATCTAGCCGCCTTCTTCGGCTCCGTGCCGGCCGTCCCTGCCGCCTGCAAGGACAACGAGCTGCTCGGACCGGACGGCTGCCAGCGCAACGGCTTCGACGATTTCGACCGGGTTCGTTTCTGGCGCACCCCCACCACGCACTGTGCGAGCCAGGATTCTTGTGTCCCCTACTATCGGTGGGTGACGGATTACATCGCCGTACTCGGTGGCCGCTGAAGGCCCACCTGCCGCGGTCCGGGCAACGCCTTGGGGTGAGACTTCGAGCATGGGCACGGCCGTGCGCTTTCGCAACGCATCCCTCCACTATGGGGACGCTCTCGCCCTCGCGGGCGTCGATCTCGAAATCCTGGACGGCGAGTTCTTCGGGATTCTCGGACCGTCGGGATCCGGCAAGACCTCCTGCCTGCGCCTGATCGCGGGCTTCGAACAGCCGACGGCGGGATCTCTCGAGCTCCATGGCCGATCCGCTATAGCGATCCCTCCCTACGAGCGAAACGTGAACACGGTCTTCCAAGACTACGCGCTGTTCCCCCACATGAGCGTTCGGGAAAACGTGGCGTACGGACTGATGGTCAAGGGCGTCGGGCGACGCGAGCGCCTCGAGAGAGTCGCAGAGATGCTCGAGATGGTTCGCCTGGCGGACTTTGGACCGAGGCGCCCCGCGGAGCTGTCGGGAGGCCAACGCCAACGCGTGGCCCTCGCCCGGGCCCTCATCAACCGACCCAAGGTGTTGTTACTGGACGAGCCGCTCGGCGCCCTCGATCTCAAGCTTCGTCAGCAAATGCAGTTGGAGCTGCGCTCGTTGCAACGAACCCTCGGCATCACCTTCATCTTCGTCACCCATGATCAAGGTGAGGCGCTTTCGATGAGCGACCGTCTCGCCGTGTTCAACGCCGGCCGGATCGAGCAGGTGGGCGCACCACGCGACGTCTACGAACGACCGACTACGCGCTTCGTGGCGGAATTCGTCGGCGATTCGAATCTGATCGGGTCGCGCGGAGTACAGACGCCCGTTTCGGGAGAGGGACTCTTCAGCCTTCGTCCGGAACGAGTGTGCGTGGCTGCCACGAAACCAGTGGTCGGCTCCGACCTCGATGCGGTGGAGGGACGACTTACCGACGTACAATTTCACGGCGCGAGTATTCGCTATGTCGTCTCGATCGACGGCGATCGATCGATGACGGCTCTGTCCAGTCAGCAAGGCGATACTCGAACTCCCGAGGTCGGTTCCAAAATCTGGTTGACCTGGAATCCGGGCGATCTACATCGCCTGGAAGACGACGCGTGAGCTCGGCCGCGCTATCCGCTCCCGGTACGAGACGCCGGGTCTCTGTCTTCTTTTGGCGCCGCCCCAGGCTGTTGCTGGCGTTGCTGCTGGCGCCACCCCTGCTCTGGCTCGGCGTCGTGTACCTCGGCTCGATGCTCGCGCTGCTGATCCAGAGCTTTTTCTCGGTCGATGAGTTTACGGGCCTGATCCAGCGCAAACTCACTCTCCACACCTACGCGCAGCTGATTCAACCCGCCCACTTCGACATCATCGCGCGGACCACGATCATGGCAACCGCCGTCACGCTCGCGGCCGCGCTGCTTGCCTTTCCCATCGCGTACTACATGGCGCACCACGCCAGAGGCCGCGCAAAGGCGATCTTCTATCTCGCGGTGATGCTGCCGCTCTGGTCGAGCTACCTCGTGCGCGTCTATGCCTGGAAGCTGATCCTGGCCAAGGAGGGAATCCTGACCTGGTTGGCGACGAACCTGGGGTTGGGATTCGGGCTCGAGGCGCTGCTGCAACTTCCAGTGATCGGAGGCGCCTCGCTCTCGGTCAGCTACATCGGAACTTTTCTGGTCTTTCTCTACGTCTGGCTCCCATACATGATCCTGCCCATCCAGGCGGCTCTCGAACGCGTCCCCCATTCGGTGCTCGAAGCGTCTTCCGATCTGGGCGCCGCACCGGCCAGGACCTTCCGCAGTGTGACGCTGCCGCTGGCCTTTCCAGGCCTGGTGGCTGGATCGATCTTCACGTTTTCGCTCACGCTGGGCGACTTCATCATTCCGCAAATCGTCGGATCCTCCCGCCTCTTCCTGGGACAGGTGGTCTACATCCAACAGGGCACCGCCGGGAATATCCCACTCGCCGCGGCGTTCTGCGTAGTTCCCATCCTGGTGATGTCAGCCTATCTCGCGGTGGCCAAGCGGCTGGGGGCGTTCGATGCGCTCTGACAAGACCGCTCGCCGAGCGCCGCGAGCGCTGACATGGGCAGCGGTGGGCGGGTTGCTCTTCTTGCACCTGCCGCTTGCCCTGATCCTGCTCTACGCGTTCACGACCGAGGAGCAGTCCTATCAGTTCCCGCCGCCCGGCCTCACTCTTCGCTGGTTTGCGGTCGCGTGGAACCGGCCAGACATCTGGGATGCGCTCGGCCTCTCGTTGCGGGTCGCAGCCGCTTC
>CAXMOC010000244.1:0-35755 GCA_964194865.1 uncultured Opitutales bacterium
AACGCGGTGGCGAACTGCACCCGATCTACCACGTACTCGGCTGTCTTCTCGAGTGCTGCCTGGGCGAGCCCGCAGGCGCGGCCCCCGGTCTGGAGCCGCCCGGCCGCGAAGCCGGCCATCTGGAGGTAGAAGCCGCGCCCCAAGCCCTGCTCGCAGCCCACCAGGTGATCCGCCGGGATCGCATAGTTCTCGAGGTTCAGGGTGAACGAGTGCATCCCCCGATAACCTGGCGTGGCATCCGCCTTGCCGACCAGGCGTCCACCCCCGGGCTGTGAGATCTCGAAGTCGTGTCCCGTGAAGGCATCCTTGGGAACGATGAACAGCGACAGGCCGCGGGCGCCCTTGGAGGCGTCCGGATCGGTGCGCGCCAGCAGCGCGAGCACATTGGCTCGTCCCGCGAACGTGCACCAGGACTTGGGGCCGTTGAGGACCCACTGGTCGCCGCGAAGTTCCGCCCGGCACTTCACAGAGGCGACGTCGCTTCCGATGTCTGGCTCGGTCACCGAGATGCCTACCATGATCTGACCGCTGGCGATCTTCGGCAGCCAGTGTTGCTTCTGATCTTCGGTTCCACCGCCGAGCAAGGCCTTGGTGAGGATCTCGGGTCGGGTGATGAGGGAACCCGCTGCAGCCAGGGAGGCCCGCGAGAGCTCCTCCGTGGTGAGGATCATTGCGAGATTGCCCATCCCGGAGCCGCCGTAGCTCTCGGGAATGCCCATGCCGAAATACCCGAGCTCGCCCATCTTGGTGATGAACTCCTCGGGCACCAGCTCATCGTTTCTGTGGATGCGCTCCGCGTGGGGAGCCACCTCGGCGTCGGCGAACTCGCGGACCGAATCGCGGATCTGTTCGGAGATGTCGTCAAGGGGCGCATCGTTGCGGCCGCGGGTGCCGGCGACGTGCCGTCCGATCGTCCGGAAAACCGACTCGTGGCAGGTGCTCCGGAGGCGTGCCCGAGTCTCGGCCGGAAAAGCTGCTTCCAATGTCTCCTCGCCGATACCGAGGTCGTCGACCGCCGGCGCCAACCGGTTCGCCAGGCTCTGGACGAGATCCGCCACGCCAGCGCCGCACGTCCACTCGAGCATCTCGGTAGCCCGACCCTCGTCGCGCAGCGCGCGGACGTAGTCCAACAGGGAGCGTGCGGCGCGACCCTCGGTCACCGCATAGGCGACGCGCTCCGCCAACACCTGGTGGTCGTCGATTCGCTTGCCTCCCTCGGTGATGACGCTGGCGCGTTCGAGGGTCTGATCGAGTAGCCGTTCCGCTGCGTCGATCAGGTGCTGGGCATCGGCGAGAGTCGGGTTGGAAGCCATTGGGGGCCCTTTCAGCGGTGGAGGAAACGGAGGTGGCGTAAGATAGCGTGGCCGCTTGGAGACAGGGCACCGCAGGGGAGGGGAGGGAATCCATGATCGGTCGAATCGAAACGCGTCTGAAAGCGGCCGGGTTGGTGCTGCCGCTGCTGCTGGGCCTGGGATGCTCGGCCAACAATGTGAACCTCACCAGCAATCATCCGGGCTATCACAGCGACGTCGCGACGGTGCAGGTGATCAGCGCACTCGTCGGCGGCAAGAACGTCTTCATTCCGTCGACCATCGTCGTGTCCGTCGGCAGGCCCCAGAATCTGTCCATCTTCAACACCACCGACGATCCGCATGGATTTGCGATCGAGGGGCTCGCGATCGCGACCGTGCTCCCAGCGGGAGAGGAGACCCTGGTCGAGCTGCCCGTCCTCCAGGAAGCCGCCATCTACCGGATCAACTGCCACCTGCATCCGCCTCACCGTACTGCCACGCTGATGGTCGCTCCCGCCGACTAGCCCGGGCATTCCACCGAGGTCACGCGAACAGCGCGCTAGCCGGGGCCCCGCCCGGGCATTCCATCGAGGTTGCGCGAACAGCGCGCTAGGCGGGGCCCAGTTGGCCCGGGCATGCCATCCGGGTCACGCGAACACTGGGCTAGCCGGGGCCCAGGTGCCGGGCTATTTCGTTGGGGCGGGTTTTTTGGCGCAGGACAGGAAGTCCAACAGCTGCTCCACCAGCGAGTGGCTTCCGAAGACCAATCCGAGCTTGCCGTGTCGTTCGGGCAGTAGATCGCAGCGCCCGCCCGCTTCCGGCACCAACACCTGCGTCGCGGCCGCGTCCCAGAGATTGAGCCCGAGATCTACCATGGCGCCCACGCCGCCGCCCAGCACCAACGCGTGGCCGAATGCGTCGGTATAGCCGCGCAGCATCGGAATCTCCCGGAGCATCTGTTCGAGGGCCGGCCTTTCGTCGTAGAAGTCGAAGCAGAAGGGGTCGCCGTGGGAGACGATCGCGCGCTTCAAATCCGACTCGCTGGAGACGCGGGCCGGTCTGCCGTTGCGACGGCAGCCGCCGCCACTCCAACCGACGTAACGCTCGTCGAGCGTCGGAAGGTCGATCAACCCGACCACCGGCACGCCGTCCACCGCCAGGGCGATCAGGGTGGAGAACAACGGAATCCCGCGGGAGAAGCCGATCGTTCCATCGATGGGGTCGATGATCCACTGGGGGCCTTCGGCCGGCCCATCGCTTCCATACTCTTCTCCCAGGACGCCAAACTGGGGGTACGCGGCCTGCAAGTGCTGCCGGATCACTCGCTCGGCAGCTCGGTCGGCTTCCGTCACGGGTGAGCCATCGGGCTTGGATTCGACGCTGACGTCGCGAAAGCGGGGCAGGATCTCGGCGCGGGCCAGGTCGGCGGCGACCTCAGCGGCTGCAGCCGCTCCTGCGAGATCGATTGATCGCACGGCGGTGGAGCGTACCACGCCGCCCGGTGGCGTTGCCGAAAACCGCGGCTGAAAGTAGCTTCCGCCCCGCCGATGCAAGTGCTTCCCTTGTTCAGCGCTACCGAGGTCCAGGCGCGTGTCTCGGAGATCGCGGATCGACTCTACCGCGATTACGCCGATTCGCCGTTGACCATCCTGTGCATCGCCGCAGGTGCTCAGCGCTTCGCGAAAGCGCTGAGCGAGCGGTTGCTGCAGGGCAACGTCCGTCACGACCTTCATTACGTCACCGCACGACGGACCAGCGAGGCGGATTCGGGAGCGGTGCAGGTCGACGGCTTCGATCCCACGCTGTTGGAGGAACGCGACGTGCTGGTCGTGGACGATGTCGCCGATCAGGGCACGACCTTGCGCGCCGTGTTGGAGTTGATGGCTCTGGCCGAGACTCGGACGGTCCGCACGGCGGCACTGGTGGACAAGCGAGAACGGCCGCGCGAGGGCGTCCGCCTGGACTACGTGGGATTCGAAGTCGAGCGCGGCTGGGTGGTCGGATACGGGTTGGAGGTCGACGGCGAGCTTGGCGAGCTCGACGAGATCGGGGTCGTGAGCCGAAGCGAAACCTAGGTCCGACGGGTTTCGAAACTCCCGCGAAGCTCGCCGGAGCTGGCCTCGGAACGGCTAGACTCCGTCGGACAGCTCGCGCAGCTGGCGGAACGAGTAGATGCCCGTCGAGTGACCATCACTCCAGTCGATTTGGATCGCGTAGCGTCCGACCCCCTGGATGCTCAGCGGGTGGACGCCATCGGGAATCGTCGAGGAGTCGAGGCGACCTTCGCCCGTCCACTCGTCGACGCAATGAGCGCAGCTGCAGGCGAGCCTGAGCTGTCGCACCTCGTAGCGACTCTCCGCGCCGTCGGACCAGCTGATCTCCAGCTCCTTCGGGCCGCGTTGGCGAATTCCGGTCGGTGTGTGGCGCGTTTCGGGTTCCATCGTTTCGAGCTTACCCCTCTCGCGGCCGCTCCAGCGAGACAGTTCGAAGAATGCGGGCTAGGTTGCGCGCCGTGGCGGATGCGGACTTCGACGACGCGATTGCGATCCTCGGAGGCACCGGGGACCAGGGGCTCGGCTTGGCGCTCCGCTTTGCCAAGGCCGGCAGGCCGGTGGTGATCGGTTCCCGCAAGCTCGAGCGCGCCAAAGCTGCTGAGGCGGAGGTGATGGCAGCCGTTCCAGGCGCCGGCGTTCGCGGCTACGAGAACGCAGAAGCCTGCCGTCTGGCCCGGGTGGTGATCCTGTCGGTGCCGTTCGAGCACACCGCCGGCACCTTGAAATCGACTCGGGAGGCTCTGACGGCCGGTCAGATCGTGGTCTCGATGGGGGTTCCCCTGGCGTCCTCCGTCGGTGGGGCCGCTGCCCACATGGTTGGGGTCTGGCAGGGATCGTGCGCCGAGCTGGTGGCTTCCCTGTTGCCAGCTGGGGTTCACGCCGTATCGGCCTTCCAGAACGTCTCGGCACACCGTCTACAGGCGCTGGATCAGCCTGTGGAATGCGACGTAGTGGTTTCCGGAGCGAAACAGCCACGCTCCGAGGTCATGGCCCTTTGCGACCTGGTTCCCGGCCTGCGGGCGGTGGATGGCGGCCCGCTCGCGAATGCCCGGATAGTCGAGTCCATCACAGCGTTGTTGATCGGTTTGAACATCCGCTACCGCGCCCCGGAGGGGATCGGACTCCGGTTCACGGGGTTCCCCGAAGAGCGCGACTGAGTCCTCCCTCTCGAATCGAGTACGCAGCCTGCAGTTTCGAGGGGTTAGGTCGCTCACTTGCGCCGGCTCCGCCGCCAGCTCCCCCGTCTATCCGCAGCGCAGCGCCGAAAAGTGATTCAAGCTCAACGGGTTGTGTACTCACGACCGCTGAAGCCCCAGATTTTGTGGAATTTCTATTGACGCTGTCGCGGCCTGGGAGTACACAGACTGAACGGGGATGAGACAGTTCCTTCGGCGGCCTGGGGGGTTTCAATCAACTGGCGGTCGTCGGCGGGAAAGCGAGTTTGAGGAGGGATGGAGGACCCGAATCCGACTCGGGGGCTCTAGAGGTTCTGGAGCCTCTCTCATCTCCGGAGGAATCTCGGCCTCATCCTCGAGAGCGTTTTGCCAGCCCGTCTAGAAATCGTTCCCCCCGGGGCGATCGAATGCGGGCCCTGAACCCTGGGCTTGGACCTTGGAAGGGCGGGACCCAGCATTAGGGCAGTGAGGCAGCGGCGTGTCGCGGGCATGGGTCGGAAATGTCGGGTTCGAGAGCCGGAAGACTTCGGAATTGACGGCGTTTTGATGGATCGGCAGACAAGTCGGGAGCGCACGCTGGGAGGGGGGCGGACGCTGGCGGCTGCTGGATTAGTGTCAGTAGACAGAGATTTGATTCGCGATTCCTCTGCGCTAGTCGCCGGGCAGCGGGGTCCGGCAAGAGTAGTTGGCGACGATCGCCTGACATCTCGGAGCTAGTGCGCGCGCGGGGCCGATTCCGCGAACGCTGCCGGCTGTGCGCATGGGAAACATGGGAAGCATGGGAAGAACAGGGAAGGGGAGAGCGTGAAGGGTAGCGAGACGACCGATGACACCCGAGGGCGCGGGCAGCTCCACGCCGTCGGTGGGCCCAAGCGGCGGAGCAAGGCACCGCGAGGTGTAGAGCTATCCCGGCACTTCACCGCGGCCGGCGAGGATCCCTACGATTTCGTCGAGTGGGAGCTGCGCAGTGCCAAGATCGCGAACGAGAAGGGCGAGATCGTCTTCGAGCAGACGGATGTCGAGGTTCCGAAGAGCTGGTCGCAGCTCGCTACCAACGTCGTCGTCTCCAAGTACTACCGTGGCCACATCGGCACGTCCGAACGCGAGCGCAGCGTTCGTCAGCTGATCGATCGCGTCGTGGGACGGTTGCGCGGTTGGGGCGAGGATTCGGGCTACTTCCGGACGAGCGAGAGCGCCCAGACGTTCTCCGACGAGCTGAAGCACATCGTTTTGACCCAGCGCATGGCATTCAATAGCCCGGTCTGGTTCAACCTGGGTGTGGACAACGCTCCGCAGCAGGCGAGTGCCTGCTTCATCAACTCTGTCGACGACACGATGGAGTCGATCATGGATCTGGCGAAGACCGAGGCAATGCTCTTCAAGGGCGGATCGGGAGCCGGGTCGAATCTTTCGAAGATCCGCTCTTCGCGCGAGACGCTCGCGGGTGGAGGCACTGCGTCGGGACCGGTTTCGTTCATGCGTGGCTTCGACGCCTTTGCGGGCGTCGTGAAGTCCGGCGGCAAGACCCGGCGCGCGGCGAAGATGGTCATCCTGAATGTCGATCATCCAGACATCATGGAGTTCATCAACAGCAAGGCAGAGGAGGAAAGGAAGGCGGGTGCTCTCATCGACGCCGGCTACAACGGAGGCTTCAACGTCCCTGGCGGAGCGTACGATTCGGTGTACTACCAGAACGCGAATCACTCAGCTCGCGTAACCGATTCCTTCATGCACTCGGCCATGGCGGACGCCAACTGGGAGACGCGAAGCGTCACGACCGGCGAAGTCGTCGACGTGTACAAGGCTCGCGAGATGCTTCGGCGGATGGCCGAAGCCGCCCACGAGTGTGGCGATCCGGGGATCCAGTACGACACGACGATCAATCGCTGGAATCCTGTCAAGTCGTCGGGGCGCATCAACTCGAGCAACCCTTGCTCGGAGTACATGTTTCTCGATGATACGGCCTGCAACCTTGCCAGCCTGAATCTGATGACGTTTCTCGACGAGTCGGGAGAGTTCGACGTCGCGGGCTTCCGGCACGCCGTGAGACTGACGATCCTGGCCCAGGAGATCATGGTCGATCACGCCGACTATCCAACGCCGGCGATCGCCCGAAACAGCCATCTCTATCGGCCGCTCGGGTTGGGGTATGCGAACCTCGGCGCGCTCTTGATGGCCTCGGGATTGCCCTACGACAGCGACGAGGGGCGCAACGTGGCCGCGGCGTTGACCTCGTTGATGTGTGGCGAGGCTTATCACACCAGCGCGCAGATCGCTGAAGCGATGGGCGCGTTCCGGCGCTACCGGATGAATCGCAAGCCTTTCCTCGAAGTCATTCAGATGCACGAGCAGGCCGCGCAAGCGATTCCCAGCGAAGGCGTCGCGGAAAATCTCCTCGACGCGGCACGCGACAGCTGGCGAGCAGCCCTGGCAACCGGCCGGAAGTCCGGGTTCAAGAATGCGCAGGTGACAGTTCTGGCACCGACCGGCACGATCGCTTTCATGATGGATTGCGACACCACGGGGGTAGAGCCGGACATCGCGCTCGTCAAGTACAAGAAGCTGGTTGGGGGCGGTTACCTCAAGATCGTGAACAACACCGTTCCGAGGGCGCTGTCCACGCTTGGCTACAACGAGGCCGAGATCGAGGCGATCACCGAGCACATTACCGAAGCCGAGACGATCGAACGCGCACCCGGCCTGAAGGAGGCCGATCTTCCGATATTCGACTGCGCTTTTCGGCCCCAGAATGGCAAGCGCAGCATCGATTGGATGGGCCACATTCGCATGATGAGCGCCGTGCAGCCGTTTCTATCCGGAGCGATCAGCAAGACGGTGAACCTTCCCGAAGACGCGACCGTGGACGACGTGATGGAGGCTTACGTCGAGGGCTGGAGACTGGGTCTGAAGGCTCTGGCGGTGTATCGCGACAACAGCAAGCGCACCCAGCCGCTGAACGCGGGGGAGGGCGACGCCGATGATCGGCGCAGCGAGCCGCGTCCGGTTCGTCGGAAGCTTGCGGATGAGCGCACTGCCTTTACCCACAAGTTCGCCATCGCGGGCCACGAAGGCTACCTGACCGTCGGAATGTACGAAGACGGACAGCCCGGCGAGATCTTCTTGAGAATGGCAAAGGAGGGAAGCACGGTATCCGGCCTGATGGACACGATTGCAACGATGACTTCCATTTCGTTGCAATACGGAGTCCCGCTGCAGGCGCTCGTCGACAAGTTCAGTCACACACGCTTCGAACCGGCCGGCTTTACGAACAATCGCTCGATTCCCATCGCCAAGTCTGTGATGGATTACGTGTTTCGCTACCTCGGCAATCGCTATCTGTCGAGCGAGTCCGCCGATGATGATGAGAGCCGGGACGCCGACGGCTTGGAGGTCGTGCCGCCGCCGCAGGCCGTGGTCGCTGGCGGCTCCGGCGCGCTGGGGCAAACGGAAACGCTCGGATTCATCAATCAGGGCGACGCGCCTACTTGTTACAATTGTGGCTCGATCATGATTCGAAGCGGCAGCTGCTACAAATGCGCCAACTGCGGGGAGACCAGCGGCTGCGGCTGATCAGTCAACGGCGTCTCGAACTTGGGGGGGTGAGAGGCGTCGGGGAGCGCGGAGCCGCCCCGGTCGAAGGACCGGGTGCGCTCCGCGCTTCTTCGTTGTTGTCCGAGAGCGGCGTACGCTCGCTTCTGGATGGTGGAGCCCGGAGACTCGGCCCGGATTCAGTAGATCCAGCTTCCGCCTGAGAAGCGGAAGATCTCGGTAACCGGCACCGTCGATGCGATCGAGCAGTTGGCGGAGGACAGCTCGCGACAGCTGTAGATTCGCTCGCTGTAGCGCAAGATGCCGATGAAAGGCGCAGCGGGGTGACCGGTGGGGCGCAGCTCGACCGAGAAGTCGTCACCGATGCCGCGATAGGTCACGAGATTATTGCTCGGACCGGGCTGAACGGTGGGGTTCTTGCGGTTCTCGGCTTCGGTCGTCCGCATCTTGGCCATCCAGGACTCTGCGAATCTGGAAAACGAACTCTGCGCGCCTTCGTCGGAGTCGTCGAGTGAGTCCGCGACGGCGGGGGCGACCGCGAGAAGCAACGCGCTGACTGCGGCGAGGCTCGCCAGATGTACGATCCGGATCGATTTGCAGGCCATGATTCGAACTCCTTGGGGGGTGACTTCCCAACTCTTCATCGGTTGGCTCCGAGTTCGACTTGACGCGCCACCGGGATTGTGACTCCGCTCACAGACCTGCTAACCAACCGGCGAGCTATCCAGATGCATGATACGCCGTCACCCAGCGATTTCGTTCGCGCATTGGCTCCTGCGCTGCGGCAGGCTGCGTCGATCGCCCGTGCGCTCGAGGGGCGAGTTGCCAATCGCCCCAAGGGCGGCGAGTCGACGCCGGTCAAAGCGGCCCTGACGACGGCCGACATGGCATCTCAAGAAGCGTTGCTCGTCCCCCTGCTCGAGCACTTTCCCGCTGTGAGACTCGAGGCCGAGGAGGATACGCCTTCAGTCGCTCGCTTTTCCGAAGCTGGCGATCATCTGGTCGTGATCGACCCGATCGACGGAACGCTGCATTTCTATCTCGAAGCCGAGGGCCCCTACGCGGTGATGATCGGTCTTGCGGTCGGAGATGAGTACGAGGCCAGTCTGGTCGCCCTTCCCCGAGAGCGTCTGTACTTCGGTGCCGTGAGAGGCGCTGGTGCAACCGCGTGGCGGAGCGATGAAGACTCTGAGCCCGTTTCGCTCAGCGAGCCCAGCGGGAATCGCGTTCTGGTCTCCCACAACCTTCCCGAGGCGGTGGTCGGGCGGCTTCGCGATCGGGGATACGAGGTTGCCACTGCCTGCGGCGGTGCCATTGCGGTGGCACCCCTCATTCCCGGCGTCTGCGCCGGTCTCCGGCTGGTTCAGGAGAGCGCGGCCGGGGTCAGCATCCGGGGCCGAATCGGTGCGCTGATTGCCGCCGAGGCCGGGGCGCTGGTCGAGGCTGCGACGGGATCCTTCCCGACCCGAATTCGCGAGCCCGCCTCGGCTCTGTTGGTTGCGCCGACCCAGAAGCACATCGATGCTCTGCGCGGGGCGCTCTCCGGTAGCTAGCGCGATCGTGCCGCCGATTGAACGGCGCTACATCTGCTGATAATCCGGGCCTTCGCCGCCCTCTGGCGGCGTCCAGGTAATCACCTGGTAGGGATCGGCAATGTCACACGTCTTGCAATGTACGCAGTTCTCGTGGTGGATGAGCAGCTTCTTGCTGCCCGATTGCTCCGGGTCCGGGATCATCTCGTAGACCGCCGCCGGACAGAAGTTCTCACATGGATTTCCGAATTCCTCCGCGCAGGTCGTGCTGCAGAGATTCGTGTCTGCGACGACCAGATGGGAGGGCTGATCTACTTCGTGCTGGGCGCCGCTGAACTGGACCAGGTGCTCCTTGCTGAACGTCAGCACTCCATCGAACTCGAATTCCTCCTTTTGACGCTTCGATGCCGGAAGCTCTTCGAGCCGCTTCATGTGGGTGTGGCCACCTTCGGCCTTCATGTTGTCGATGAGGCCCCGGCCGCCCGTTAGCAGGCGGAAGGGTTCGTTCATGAGGAAGAAGGGAACTCCGCGATCCGTGGACTGGTGGAAGTTGCGAGCCGTTCGATGTTCCTGATAGGCCCAGCTCGCGCGGTACCGCTCGGTGTAGCCTCCCAGGGTCTTCGACGTGTAGTCGTTGCGCACCAGCGCATCGATGATCGTATCGGCGGCCATCATTCCGGATTTCATCGCGAGGTGGATCCCCGAGAGCTTCTCCGCGTTACAGAAGCTGGCGGAGTCGCCGACCAGCAAGGCGCCATCCATGTACAGCTTGGGCATGGAGTAGAGCCCGCCTGTCGGTATGCACTTGGCGCCGTACCTCACCAGCTCCGCACCGTCGAGTAGCCACCTCATGTAGGGGGTCGTCTTGAACTTCTGGGCGGCGAGATGCGGATCGCAGTGCGGGTTTTCAGAGTCGAGCATGGTGACGAAGCCGAAGGACATGAGATTGTCCTTCATGTCGTACAGCCACATGCCGTGGAAGCCCTCGAAGATCTGCGGGATGCCCATCCCGTGGACGACACGCCCGGGTCGGTGCTTCTTGGGATCGATCCGCCAGATCTCCTTGACACCCACCTCGAAGGTCTGTGGATTCATTCCACCGAGATCGAAGTCGGCGATGAGCTGTTTGGAGAGGGTTCCGCGCACGCCCTCGCCGAGCACCGTAACCTTGGCTCGAATGTCCATCCCCGGCTGAAACGTTCCCTTGGGAGCTCCGTCCCGGTCGACTCCCATGTCGCCGGTGCGAACTCCGATGACCCGATTGCCCTCGGTAAGAATCTTGTCCGCCGCGAACCCCGGATAGATGTCGACCCCGGCCTCCTCGCAGCGCTCCGCCAGCCATTTGGCGACGTGGTTGAGCGACGTGACGTGGTAGCCCTTCTTGCGGAAGTTGGGCGGAACGATGGGTACGTTGAGCTTTCCCTTCGGGTGGAAGATCCAGAAGCCCGCGTAGTCGCAGATGTAGTCCGTCGGGAATCCCTTCGACTCGAAGTCCGGCACGAGCTCGCGAATCCCGCGCGGATTCATCACCGCCCCCGAGAGCATGTGATCGCCCACCGCGGCACCCTTCTCCAGGATGAGCACACTCGGAGGCTCGACGGTGGGTCGACCCTCGGCTTCGGCACGCTGATTGAACGCCTCGACCTGGTTCATCAGGTGGAGTGACGAAGCCAGGGACGCCGGTCCCGCTCCGATGTAGAGGACGTCCACCTCCATGCTTTCTCGTTCGACCGCGGGACCCATGTCTACCTCCTGGACGGTGGCCTCGGAACCGACGAGCAAATCGCTGGAGCCGGGCAGCTGAATTCGGGCCGTGCGGGACGGCTGAACCATCCAAAATAGGGGAACCGGAGCTTCTTTCAACAGGTCCAATTGGGGCACGCGAATGGGGCCGCCTCTGCCTCGGCGCGACCCCGCTCGGCTCGAGCTCATTCCGTGTTCCCCGGTTGTGGAGCCGTAGCCCTATAATCCTGAGGATGCCGAGCGGTCCGACCAGTCTGGTTGACATCCTGCGGGAGTTCCTGGAGGCCGATGAGCTGCTGCAGCGGGTTGCCGCGCGGTATCGAGACGGGGAGCTCACCTTCTCGGAGCTCAAGGTGTTCGTCGGAGACGACGACGGGAGCGTCCTGTTTCGTCTGAAGGAGAAGTGCCACGCTTTGTTCCGACCGGAGGCTGGCGGCTCGCGAGCCGCGCACCGCGAGGCGCTATTCGACCTCGCTGTCGGGTCGCTCTTCCACGAGGCGATGAAGTTTCGCGAGGACTTCTACCAACGCGAGGTTTACGGACCGCGGGTGAAGTCTCTCCGCTCCGAAGCCGGAGCCGTGGACAGCGGGCTCTTCCAGGAGTTCGAGCGGATCCTGTCGGCCGTTTCGGTGCGGCTCGAGGAAGGTCTCGCCGAGACGCAGGCGTTGATGGAGCAGTCCTGGGAGCAGCTTCGTGTGCTGATTTCGGAGCAACCCGGGGATGGCTTCGTGACCCGATATCTGATCGAGCACCGATCCATGCTCAAGAAGCTCGCGTCCCCCAAGCTCGATGCGCTGCTCACGCAGGTTCACGGAGATGCGGCTACGGGTTACGTATTGGCTGGACGCTCCTACCTCGCCAGTGGCCACTACGAGTTCGCACGCGAGGTGCTCGCCAAAGCGCTGACGAAGGGCGGTGATCAGCGGCAGGTCGCGCAGCTGTCCGCCTATGCGCGCGGAATGGCGGCCTACATCGACGCGGACTACCAGGAGTGCGTGTCGCAATTGAGCGAGTGGGTGGAGACGGGAAGTGTGGGGGACGGATCCCTCTCCGAAATCGCTCACGCGGCCGTTGCCAGTCTGGAGAGGCTGGTCGAGGGCGGCGAGCGCGACGCCGTCATGGCCGTGGCATCTCAGCTGCTGGAGAAGATCCCGTCCTCGAGTTGATCCGATCGTCTGGCTGCGCCTAGCTGGATGGAACCTCGATCGCGGAGCGCCCGATGCCCTGGCGGCGAAAGTAGACCCAGCCGGCGAGCCCCAAGGCGACCAATCCGGCGCCAATCCACTGGGGCTCGGTCAGTCCGAGCGCCACCTTCGGGTTGACGCGCCAGTTCTCGATTACGATGCGGCCGAATCCATTCAGTGCCAGGTACTCGCCGAAGAGAAAGGGGCTCTTCTTGCGGCGCCACCAAAGGAATCCGGCTACGGGCAGCAGCCAGGCAATTTCGTAGAGCTGGGTAGGATGAACCGGACCCTGTGTTGGGGGAGCACCTCGAGCGAAGTGAACCCCCCAGGGCACGTCTGTTGCGCGCCCGTAATCGTCGCCCACCAGGAAACAACCAACCCGGCCGATTGCCTGCCCGACCGCTCCAGCGACCGCGGTGCAGTCTGCAAAGGTCTTCACCGGGATACCGTGGATCCGACAACCAATCGCCCCGACCGCCGTTGCCATCAGGAGGCCGCCGTACCAGGTGATTCCGTCGCGGGCGAACAGCAAGTCGAGGAAGGCGCGATTTTCGTCGCGAAGCGAGACGTCCACCGCGTAGTAGAGCTTGGATCCCAAGATCCCGCCGACGATTACGTAGATCAGAATGGTCGTGGCGCTTTCCGGGTCGAGCCCCTCCTCCGCCATCCGCAGCCCTGTGATCCATGAGCCGACCAGAAAGGCCGTTGCGAGCATCAGCCCAAAGGTGCTGACCGTGTAGCCAAAAATCGTGAAGAGTTCGGGATACATTAGAACGGCTCAGGCTAAGCGATGGCCCGAAGCGCAGCAAGCAGCGCCAGTGGCCGGCCCGGTGGCATAGGTGCGGGGATTCCTACGCGTGCGGCAGGCTGACGTGGAACGCGGCCCCGCCGCCGGGTTGGCTCTCGAGCCAGACTTGACCACCGTGGGTCTCGGCGATCTTTTTCACGATCGCGAGTCCGATACCGGTACCACTTCGGCCATCCGCCGCCACGCCGATACTCTGGAAGACGTCGAAGACCCGCTCGTGATTCTCGACCGCAATTCCCTGCCCGAAGTCGCGCACCGAGATGTGGTGTCGGTCGGCTTCATCGACGATCGACACGACGATAAGCGGATCGTCGCACGCTCCCATGTGATCGATCGCATTGCCGATCAGATTCGAGAACACCTGATAAAGACGCGTGCGGTCGCAGTAGATGAGTGGCGGAGCTTGCGGGAGCTCGAGTCGCGTGCCGGCGGCATCCAGGCGCGGCTTGAGCTCTGCCTGCAATTGGTGGAGTACGGATTTGGGATCCACCAACGACCTTCGCTCACCGGGCTGACCGATTCGCGACAGCTCGAGCAAATCGTGGATCAGATCTTCCATCGTGCGTCCCGCCTGCTCGATCCGGTCGACGAAGTGTGTCCCCGTGTCGTCGAGATGCGGCCCGTAGTCCTGCTGAAGCAGGCGAGAGAAGCCCAGGAGCGCGACCAGGGGAGAGCGTAGGTCGTGGGCGAGCGCGTTGACGCCGTGTTCCAGCTCGGCGTTCTTGCTCTGGAGCTGCCGATTGCTCCGCTCGAGCTCGGCATTTCTGGACTCCAGAGCCTCGGCCGCCTCTCGCTGCGCTGTCACATCGTGGAGGTGGAGTACGCTGCCGCCGAAAGATCCGTCGGGAAGCGTTCGAAGTTGGGCCGAGGCGGCGACATGGACGGTGCTGCCATCGCCGCGCATCAATTTGAGTTCCCAGCCCGTGCGTTCGGCACCCAGCGACGAGACGAGCTGTTCGAGGTCTCCGGCGTCGCTCAGAAGTGCCGCGACGGGCCGATTGAGGATCTGCGCGCGGTCGTCGCCGATGAGACGCTCTCCAGCGGAATTGACGTAGGTGACGAAGCCTCTCGCATCGACTGTCAGCAGCGCTTCCGGCGAGGCTTCGAGAGTCGCCGCCAGCAGTTCGTCGTGCGACTCCGAGCTGGCCCGATCGCATTCCTCGATGGGGCGACCGATGACCACGTAGAACGGCCTTTTTTCGAGGTGAGTGGAAACCGGAAGGATGTTGACCTCGACGGGAACGGACCCTCCCGCTCTGGCCGGAAGCTCGACGCGAACGTTGGAGAGAAACCCCTGTTGGCGAAGCTGCGAACGCAGTGTAAAGACCTGCTCCGGCTTTGGAAGATCCGGAATCTGCGGGAGAATCGCTTGGGCTTCACGACCTACGTGAAAGCCTGCGCCGCCACAGAGCTCCGTCAATCCATTGCTCGTCCACAGAACGAGTCCATCGAAGTCCGTGACGAGAACCAGATCGTAAATCTTTCCGAGCGCGTCGAGCAGGGCGCGCGTCGGTACCCGGTCGATGGTCTCCGAGCGACCAAGCTCTTCGGGGGTCAGGCTTTGGGGACTCATTGACTCCTTGCGGCGCTAGAGGTGTCAGAGCTTGCTGTGATCGATCCGCTCAGCGTGAACTAATGACGCAGTGCAAAAGTGAAGGCTCCAAAACCTCCGGTCTCCCATCCCCACCCGAAAGCGAGACAAGCTTACCACTCGCCGAATTGTGGGGTCAACGATGGTTCTCGACGGGAATTTCGGATTCTGAGCGGATTGCCGAGGGCGATCGGCAAGTAGACGGGACTTCTGCTCCTGTTGGAAGGTTGCGTCGGGCTCGCCTATCCTCCCTGTCGACTTCCAGACGAATGCACCCCCGGGGGATTGCTCGGCCCGGGGTGCCCCCCCGGCGTCTGAGAAATTCAAGCGTGTTGTTGAAACGTGTGTTCTTGTCCGCTGCAACCGGACCACCAGGAGGTGGAGGCGATGGGTCGCAGCTCCGTGGCTGGGTTGGTGATACTCGCGGGGTTCTTGGTGTCGGGTTTGCCCGGCTCCGACGCACTGTCCGTACCTGCACAGACGAGTGTCGAGGCGGCTCGCTTCGGCGAAGCCGAAGTCGCCCGCTTTCTCCAGCGCGCCAACGCCACGCTCTCTCGTGAGGACGTCCGGCGCGCTTCGGCAGCCGTCATTCGCTACAGCGCGAAATACGGCCTCGACCCCATGCTGGTCACCCAGGTGCTGTGGGTCGAGAGTGGAGCTCGCCCGTGGGCTCGCAGCCCGCTGGGAGCCGTGGGGCTGATGCAGGTCATGCCTCATATGGCAGAGCAGCTCGGCCTGTCGGGAAGCCTCGCGTCGATCGAGACCAATCTCGAGGCGGGCTGTTGGATCCTGGCAGACAACATTCGGCGGCTTGGCGAGGAAGACGGAATTTCGGCGTACTTCTGGGGATCGGATATTCGGAGTGTCGCCTATCTCCAGCGCGTGCGGGCGGCGCGCGCTGCCGTTCGCGACGCATCCGAGTCTTGACCTCTCCGGCGGACCCAGCTCCGCCTGCGAGGGGCAGATGGGTTTGACGCAGTCCGCAATCCGACGGACGGAATCTCACTTCACCAGCTCCGGCGGCGGTCAGCTGTATCGAAGGGACTGGCTGCCAGCGAATCCGCTACGCAGCGTCGTACTCGTGCACGGGTATGGAGAACACAGCGGGCGCTACGAATACGTTGGCTCCCGGCTGGCCGATGCGGGCTGCGCGGTTGCGGCCTACGACCAGCAGGGTCACGGAAGGTCGAGCGGTGCGCGCGGCCACGTGCACCGGTTTGCAGATCTGCTCGACGATCTCGAGGGCTTCGTCGAGCTGGTTCGCACCGAGCTTCCGCTCTTCGTGGTGGGCCACAGTATGGGGGGTCTGGTAGTGGCCGCCTACGCGTGCGAGCGAAACCCGAGTGTCGCCGGGGTTGCCACGTCGGGCGCAGCCCTCGCCCTCTCCGAGGATCTGTCTCGAGGACGGATCTGGGCCGCGCGGCTGTTGGGGCGGATCCTGCCCCGTCTGTCACTGGGTTCACGCCTCGATGTCGAAACGCTCTCGAGAGACCCCGCAGTGATCAAGGCCTATCTCGATGACCCCCTCGTGCATCAGAAGCTGACAGCGTCAATGGCGTCGGAAATGCTCTCGGCCGTGGAGCGCACCGCTTCTGCCGGGAGCCGTGTTGCGATTCCGATGTTCGTCATGCACGGTGAAGAGGATCGCCTCTGTCCTCCTACGGGAAGCCGCGGCTTCTATGATCAGCTGGTGGTGGGATCGAAGCGTCTGCGTACCTACCCGGGGCTGCGACACGAGATCTTCAACGAGCCGGAGAGAGACCAGGTTCTCAAGGATCTCGTCGATTGGATCTCGAGTATCGATCTCGGACGCGAGACTGCGGGGGTTGGATGAGCGGAAAACTCTCCCATGTAGACGAGCGCGGTCGTGCTCGTATGGTGGGCGTCGAAGACAAACCCGTGACGCACCGCGTCTGTGTAGCGCGGGGCGAGGTTCGGATGGCGCCCGAGACGCTCGCTCGCATCGCGGAGCGGAACCTTCCGAAGGGAGACGTGTTGCTCACCGCGCGCCTGGCGGGCATCCAGGCGTCGAAGCGAACCGACGAGTGGATCCCTCTCTGCCATTCCCTGCCGCTCGACGGCGTGGAGATCGAGCTCGTTCCCGATTCATCGGCCTCCTGCGTATGGATCGAGGCCCGCGTCCAGGCTCACGCTCGAACTGGAGTAGAGATGGAGGCGCTCGTCGCAGTGGCCGCTGCCGGATTGACCATCTACGACATGTGCAAAGCCGTCGACCGGGAGATGTCGCTCGGAGCGGTGCGTCTGGTGAGCAAGAGCGGTGGCAAGAGCGGCCAGTGGGAAAGGGACGACGAGTTGGAGCGCGGCCCCGGTGCGCCCTCGGCGGGCTGAGCAGCCTTGGGCGAAAACGGCCGAAAAACTTCCGAACCCGGGGCTGCGGACCGGTGTCCCAACTCTTCGATGGCCAGTATCGGTTGTGAAACGCTCGCCGCCACACCCGCAACAGGCGGGCGTATATCAGCGAAAGCGAAAGAATTTGCGGAGCCGGGCTCGTACCGGGACGTCGATCCCGACGGCGAGCTGGTGGCTCGCTGGCACGCCGGCGATATGCAGGCGTTCGAGATGCTGATCCGCCGCCACGAAGCCAGGGTCTTCGGGCTACTGATGCGCATGCTCGGCGACCGAGAGGAAGCCCAGGACGTGGCTCAGGAGGCGTTCTTGAGCCTGCACCGGCACGGCCATCGATTTCGCCACCACGCGCGGTTCTCGACCTTCGTCTACCGCGTGGCTGCCAACGCAGCGCTCAATCGGCGGCGAACGTTGGGACGCAAGAACGCACGGATTCGCGAACTCAAGCTGCGCCAAGAGGCGGGCAGCGACCTTCCCTCGGCACCGCGCGACCCCGAATCCGCCGCGGTTGGTGCACAGACCCAGGCGCGCGTGCAGGAAGCGTTGGGGCGGCTGCCCGCCGATCTCAGAATGGCCACTGTTCTCTATGACATTGAAGGGCTGTCCTATCGGGAGATCTCGGCGGTGCTCGAGATTCCCGAAGGCACCGTCAAATCTCGGATCCATCGCGCGCGAAGCGCGCTTCGCGATCGCCTGAAGGGGTTGACGTCGGCGGATCGGAAGGGAGAAGGAATGTGATTTGCGCCAGGGTACGCGCCCACCTCGGCGATCATCTGGAAGGAGATCTCGATCTCCGCACTCGCGTCAGCGTCGATGCTCACTTGGCCGCCTGCGAAGATTGCGCCAAGGAGCTGCGCGAGCTGCGTTCCACGATCGCTCTGGTCCGATCCTTGCCGGCCCCGCAGCCCGAGCCAGGCATCGCCGACGCCGTGATGGGGCGGATCGACGCGGGAGAAGGCAGGACAGCACGTCGGCTTCCCGCGGCGGTCAGTTGGGTATTCGATCCACGGGTGGCGGCCCCGTTGGCTGCGGGCATTGCGGGGCTGGTCGTCCTCGTGTCCATGGAGAACGGCCCGTCCGGAGTTCCGACTCCCGTCGTGCCAGAGGCCAGCGATGAGCTCGCCGCCCGACTGTGGGATGGAAATCAGGGACGGGGCACCTCGCGGCGACGCATTGGTCCCCGCTTGGTGGCGATCGAGCGGACGGCCGCGAATCGTTTCTATCAGCCCGACCCGCGGCCGGCGGTGGTCGGCTTCTTCGGTGATGTCCCCGACCTGCACCAGCTCGACCTCGACGCCGAGATCGACCGGGCCAAGGTCGATCCCGAAGAGTTTCTCGAACGCGTGAACCAGATCAACGAAGTCGAGCGCCGCTCGAGAGTTGCGCCGCTGGCAGTGCGAGCAGGACGTAGAGGAGACTCGCAGGCGGTGGCGCGCTATTTGCGCTCCTCCGCTCACCCGTTGGCGGCTTCGGTGGCGTCCCAATTCGAGGGAAGCCAGCGGGAGCGCAGACAGCATCGAAGCGCAACCGTTCCGGTCGTCGTTCCGGCGAGCTACCCCTGAAGTAAGGCCCATTTCAGCCAATTGGCAGCCATTCGGGGTTGTCAGCGGGAGTGCCTGACGGTTACTCTGCTGGCCCGCTGAGATCGCCGTTGAAGACTACCATCCAACTCATCCTCTCATTCCTGGTCGCGCTGCCGGTGGCGGCGGCCGAGCGCGAGACCATCGAGCTGATTCCGTCGGACCGCTCGAGTTGGGGCGCGACCAACGTGTTCGCGCCCGTGACCGGTCTGTTTCTGGGTGGGCCGGGCTATTGGTACAGCGCGCGCGAGATCGAGATCGACACATCCCCGCCCGGCGCAGTTCTCGATCTGTTCTACGTGCGGGCGAATTTCCAGAAACGCTTCGAGCAGGCCGAGTCACCCATTCTCCTGGTTCTACCGAGCCGCATCGAAGCTGGGCCGCGCGACTCGATCACGATCCGAGCGCTCCTCGACGGCTATCGCCAGGAGGAAGTGCACGTCAAAGTCCGGTCGCGCGAGACCCAATTGACGCTCGAGCTCTCGCCGCTTCCCAATCTCCTCGAGACGATGACTCACACTTACTTCTCGGGGCGTGGCTCGTTGAAGTTTCTCACCGAAGAGGCCCTGACCTTTCGGCTTCAGAAGGCATCCGACGGTTTCTCGATCGTGCTGCTCGAGACGGGTCAGACCAGCCACGCCAAAGCGACCATGGAGGGTGTATCCAGCGCGAACATCAAGTCGCTGAGGGGGCAGCAGCTCGGAGAGGACCTGGTCGTACGGGTCAAGCTCACCGAGCCCAAGCAGGGCCAGCTCGAGCTTCGCTCCACACAGGGGCACGATGCGGTGCGCGGCCTGCATCATTTCACCGTCAATCTCGTTCCATCCGACGGCGGCGTCGCGGCCGTCAACAATGCCAGAGAAGCGCTGACTCGGATCACGAGTTCCGAAATTTTTGGATGTGCGCTCGACTTCGATCGCTCTCTGCGTTCGCAGCTCGAGCCCGCGGCTCTCTCCCGGGCCCTCACACCGTCTTCGTCGTTCATGGATCCCTATCTCCGCGCCGCGCTGAGGAGGCTGGGGGAGGTCTCTCCCGATGGCGTCATCGAGCTGACGGATGGATCCAAGTTCCGCCCGTCGGTACCGATCGAGCTCTCCGCGGCGCTGATCCAGTCTTCTCAAGCGGTGGGGTATCTGGCACTCCTGCGCCGGTTCGTCGAACAGCTCGAGCCGACGGAGAATCGGCGCAGCACATTCAGGGGCCTCGTGGCGCCCGAAGTCGCCATGGAGGAGTTCGAGGCCATGATCGAAACCTCCGAAGGCGCGGAACGGAGCTGTGCGGTCGACGGTGCTACCGCCGGCGCCGTGCCCCCGGAATCGACTGCGCCCAGCTCCTGACGCCAGCGCGCTCTGCCGGCCTGGATGGAGCGTTGTCGCGCTATGCTTCGCTTCCCCGGTCCTCGGTTGGAACATGAACCACCGAAGACCGGACTCCGTCGTAGCTATCCCCGACCGCCCGCGCGAGCGTCTCGACGCCCTGGGGCCGGCGGCGCTCAGCGATGTCGAGCTGATCTCTCTCTTGCTGCGTACCGGCGATCGCGGTCGCGATGTGATGGCCGTTGCGGCGGATCTGCTGGAGCACCGGGGAGGGCTGCGGGGTCTGTCCCGGGCGGCTGCTCGGGAGCTCTCGAGCTGCAGCGGCATCGGCCCTGCCAAGGGCGCGAGCGTGCGCGCTGCATTGGAGATCGGGCGTCGGCTCGCGGGCCGTCGGCTGGAAGCCGGAGCGGCCATCGGCAGCCCCGCGGACGTGTATCGCCACTTTCATCCCAGCTTGCGCGACGAGAGACAGGAGCGGTTCTTCGTGATCCTGTTGGACGCGAGGCATCGGGTCCTGCGCACGGAGGTGATCTCTCAGGGAACCCTCACCGCAAGTCTCGTCCACCCGCGGGAGGTCTTTCGCCCGGCTCTTCGCGAAGCCGCCGCCGCTCTCGTGCTGGTTCACAACCATCCCAGCGGCGATCCCACGCCCAGCCACGAAGATCGCGAGGTCACCTCCCGGCTGGCCAAGGCGGGAGAGATCCTGGGAGTGCGGGTGTTGGATCACGTAGTCGTTGCCGAACGCGGCTTCTGTAGCCTGAGAGACGAGGGCGCCCTCGGGCCCGATTCCACGGCTCCTGCCCAAAGCGCTAAGGGGCTGATGTGAATTGGACGATAAAGCGACTTGCGCGATCGGGCCTGTCTTTCGACAGTAGGGTGCAAATGGCCAAGACGAGCGTCCAGGAAGCCGTTTCTCCCCAATTTATCGAGGGGATCGAGAGGCGAGACTCGCCTCGGGCAGATCTCGTGGTCCGGGTCAACTACCAGACCGTCGACGCCCTGTTCTCCGAGTTCGCACGAAATATCAACGAGGGCGGAATTTTCTTGGAGACCGAGGCGCCCCAACCTCTGGGAAGTACGGTAGAACTCGAATTCAAGCTGCCCGGCTCCGAAGCGCCCGTCGAAGTCGCCGGCCTGGTGGTGCGCGTCGAGTCGGGAGGCATGGGCATCGAGTTCGACGAGCTGGGCCCCGAGCATCGCCGGCGAATCAATCAGATCGTACGCAATCTCCGCCCCGGAGACTGATCCTGCCGATCGGCCCGACTCCCGGCCTTGCCGAGGCGACTAGACCCTAGAACGGGACGTCGCTGGGCGGCGGCCCAGCATCCTGAGGTTCCTGCGGCTCCTGCGGCTCCTGCGGGCCGGCGCGATCCTGCTGAATATCGCCGCCAGCACCCGCTCCGCTCCGGCCACCCAGGAACTGGACGGTCTGGGCGACGATCTCGGTGGTGGTTCGCTTGTTCCCCTCGCGATCCTCCCACTCTCGGGTCTGCAGCTTGCCCTCGATGTAGACGCTGCGGCCCTTCACGAGGTACTGGGCGCAGTTTTCGGCACTCTTGCCCCAGACCACGATGCGATGCCACTCGGTTCGCTCCTGATTGTTGCCTTCCTTGTCCCGCCACTTTTCATTCGTCGCGACCGAGAAATTCGCAACCGCCTGACCGCTTTGTATGTAACGCAACTCTGGGTCACGCCCCAGATTGCCTACCAGGATCACTCTGTTGACACTCGCCATAGGTAGCCGCTCCGTCGGTGCGAAGAGGTGATACCCCATCATCCCGCCGACCGGCGAAGACGTCAACCACCCTTGCTGCCAAACTGCGTTTCGATCACTCGAATTTCGCGCTTGGTGTGAACGGAAGTTCATAGGGCAGGTCCATCGAGAGCGCGCCCGTACGGCCTCGCGCGAGCCAACGCGGGAGCGACGGTTCCCACAGCCGGCCCAATCGGCTGGCTGCCTCGTTCTTGAAGCCGTCCCGGCACCCGCCTACCTTCCCGCTGTGCCGTCCCAGGGGGTGAGGGGCGTGAAGAAAATGTGGATCTATCGTGGCTAGGGCCGCGGCGCGTAGGCGTACGCCCGCGGTTCCGAAGCGGATCGTCCAGGAATGCATCGGCGTGGGGCTGCTGGGTGCTTGCCTCCTGGCCGTTCTCGCTTTGGCCACCTACTCGCCCGCCGATCCCGTCTTCGAACGGGTGCTGGTGTCGAATCGCGCCGGCATCGCTGGCGCCGCCGTGGCAGCGGTGCTGTTCCGCACATTTGGCTACGCGTCCGGAGTCCTTGTCCTGGCGCTCGGGGTGATCGGAGGCCGGCTGGTGCTCGGCCGCGGGCTACCGGGTCCCACGTCTCGATTCTGGATCTCGGCCGCGGCCCTGTTGCTCTCGATCTCCACCCTGTCTCCGATCATCCAGCAGGCCTCGCCGTTTCCCTTTGCGGGAACGGAGGGAGGGGTCCTGGGGGCGTTCCTGGCCGAGCGCGAGCAGTGGTTGGTGGGAACCTGGGGTGCCTTGATCGGCAACGTCGTTCTGGCCGTGGTGGGCGTTCTGAGTGCCACCGGGGTCTCGGCCGCCGCGGTACTCCACCGGCTGGGGCTGGCGCTGGGCTGGCTGGGGGCAGCGGCGGTAGCGGTTGCGATCGTGTTGTGGCAGTGGGTCGGCAGTGGCTGGGCTGCCCTGCGTCGCGGGGTGGTCGAGCTCGGTTCGGGGCTCCGCCGAGGCTCGAGATCGTTGGGCATCTGGCGACAGCGACGCGCCCGTCGCTTGGAGAGCAGCGCAACCCTGGACCTCGCGGCAGACCGTGAGGCGGGCACCGCGCCGTCGGTCGGGGCTTCGAAAGCCGATCGGGCCGACGTTCCCGCCAGGGGCCCCAGGCACCGCCGCGGTGACCCGATGATCGTGGACCACGGGGTGGAGCGCAGTGCCGTGGAGGGGGTTCAGGAGGCGTTCTCGTTCAGTGACGAGCCCAGTGGTCCCTATCAGCTACCGGACGTCAGCGGGTTCAATCGGGCGTCCGAGGGGTCTCATACATTCGACCGCGACAGTCTGATCATGAACTCGCGCATTCTCGAGAAGAAGTTGCAGGACTTCGGAATCGGGGGCCGCTGCGTGACCGTCCATCCGGGACCGGTGATCACGATGTACGAGTTCGAGCCGGCCTCGGGAGTCAAGGTCAATCGGATCGTGAGTCTGGCGGACGATCTGGCGCTGGCGCTGCGAGCCCTGTCCGTTCGGATCATTGCACCGCTACCCGGCAAATCGGTGGTGGGAATCGAAGTGGCCAACCCGGAGCGCGAGATCGTCTACCTGCGCGACATTCTCGAGTCGGATGCCTTCCGAAACGAGAAGTCGAAATTGGCGATCGCCATCGGCAAGGACATCTTCGGAAATCCGAGTCACGCAGATCTCGCGAAGATGCCGCACCTGTTGGTGGCGGGTTCCACGGGAACCGGCAAGAGCGTGTTCCTGAACGCGCTGCTCTGCTCGCTGCTCTGTCGAACCACACCGGATGATCTGAGGCTGCTGTTGATCGATCCGAAGCTGCTCGAGCTCTCGGTCTACGGCGGCATCCCGCATCTCATCGCGGATGTCGTCACCAACCCCAAACGAGCCGCAGCGGCGCTCGGAGGCGTGGTTCGCAAGATGGACGAGCGTTACCAGATGATGGCGGCGCTCGGGGTAAGAAGCATCGCCCAGTTCAACGATCGCGTGGACGCCGAGCTCGCCGCGGGCAATCGGACATTCCACCTCAAGCCGAAGCCCGGCGAGGAGGGCGACGGGAAGGAGGTGGAGTATCGACGCCTGCCCTTCATCGTGGTGATCATCGACGAGCTCGCGGACTTGATGGTCGTCTCCGCAAAGGACGTCGAGGAGTCGCTGCAGCGCCTCGCCCAGATGGCTCGTGCCGCCGGTATCCACCTGGTGCTCGCCACGCAACGCCCGAGCGTCGATGTTCTGACGGGAATCATCAAGGCGAACTTTCCAGCGCGGATTTCCTTCCAGGTATCATCGCGCACCGACTCCCGCACGATTCTCGATCAGAACGGCGCCGACCACCTGCTCGGTCAGGGGGACATGTTGTATCTGCCGCCCGGAACGTCGAAGCTGAACCGCCTGCACGGGGCGTTCGTCGACGAGGGGGAGGTCGAGAAACTCACCTCACAGCTGCGTGCCCAGGGCAGCCCCCAGTTCGACGCAGAGCTGACGAATGTTGCCGACGAGTTGGAGGCTGGAGACGAAGCCGAAGAAGAGATCGACGAGATGTTCGATCGCGCGGTCTCGATCGTGGCCGATAGCCGCAACGCGTCAATCTCGTATCTGCAGCGACGCCTCAAGGTCGGATACAACCGGGCGGCGCGAATGATCGAACAGATGGAGCGACAAGGCATGGTCGGGCCCCCCGAGGGCACGAAACCCCGCGAGGTCTTCCTGAGCTCGATTCAGCCTTGAATGTGTTCGCGCCGATTCCCGTCTGAAGGACTGATGCGATTCGAACTCTCATGCCTTCTCGCGCTCGTGTTGCTCTCCTTCGAGCTGACCAGCCCTGCGTCCGGCAGCCGACCGTCGGATTCCGCGTGCGGCGAAGCGGCTGCCGCGGCGCTCCAGCGACGTTACGAGTCCGCCCGAGATCTGCGTGCGGAGATCGTACAGACCACCCGGTCGGCTTCTCTCGGCACCGGGCCTTCCCATTCCATCGTCTCGTCGGGGACGGTGACCCTCGCGAAGCCCGGAAAGCTGCGTTGGTCCTACGAGCAACCCGAACCCAGCCTCGTGGTCAGTGATGGAGCGACCCTGTGGATCTACGATCCGCAGTTTCAGGAGGTTCAGAAGCTGCCCGCAACCGAGGGCTACTTGTCGGGGGCGGCCATCCAGTTCCTGCTGGGCGAAGGAGATATGGGGCGGGACTTCGAGATCTCCGCGTTGGCTTGCGGCGAGGACTCGGCGGAGCTGCTCCTGGTTCCCCGCACACCAGCCTCCTACGAGAAGCTGCACGTGGTGGTGAATCCCGGGACGGGCGACCTCCAGAAAACCACGGTCTTCTTCGTGCTCGGCAACGTGACCGAGGTCGAGTTTTCCGACATTCAGATCAACCTCGATCCCCCGCCCGAGACCTTTCGGCTGGAGCCGCCCTCGGGCGTCCGCGTGATCGAGCTGGAGCCGAGCCCACAATGAGTGGGGCCGGGCTCTCGAAGCGGCAGCAAGACACGGATTTTCGGCGCGCGGGCGCCGATTTTCGTCATCTCGGGACCCGCAACAGAAACTCCCGAATTTCCCAATCATGGAACCTGGATTCCCCCGAACCCCGGGTGCCGCAAAGAGCGGCGGCGAAAATCACGGACTTTGGGAGCGGCGGTGTGCCGACAAGGCCGTCAAGCAACCGGCAACTTCGCAGCAGCTTCGCATCACGCGGCGGCACCGGGGACGCAAGAAATCGTCACCGCCTGACGTTGCCCGAGAAAGGGCTCGGACGGCTCCGTCGCCGCTCCGATCCCTCCTCCGCCACCGGCGGCAAGAGCGCTTTCTCCTCGGGGAGTTGCGATCCATTCTGCGCCGAATCCGCGGTTGACACGATAGGGCCGCATGATAGACTCGAAAATCGGAAAAGATGCGTGATTTCAGTAGGTTCGGCGGCTCTTTCCCCTCGATCACGTGCGCTGGCGCGGAGCGAGGGCGCAGCGCCCGATTCACGGTGGCAATGGGCGGCGCGTACCCATGTGCATATCAGCTACGCGATTCAAGCGGCTTCGAGCGTTAAGTCGTGTCTCCCAATCGGGTTTCTTCGCGCACAGTGCTATCGGCTCTGCGCTGCGGTGCTTTCGTGTGTTCGTACACAAGCCTCCGTTGACAGCGGAAGTCGACATTACCTTGGTGCGGTCCAGAACAGCTGGCTGCCCTTGTCCCCCAGGCCTGGCATGAGCGTTGCAAGTCTCATGGCCAAGCGAGCCGCCGATCTTTCGGCGGAGCTGGGGAACGAGGAGGCGGTATGAGCGAATTCGACTCAGGGTCAGGCCGTAAGGGGTTCGTCCGCGATGTCATGCGCCGCATTACACCCGCCGAGTCCCAAGACGGCGAAGCCCTGCACCCCGATGGGGAGCGCGGTTCGGGTCGCTCATACCAGAACGATGTAGAAGACCTGCACGATTCGATGAGGCTTTTCGGCGTGGAATCACCTGAATTTCGCAGACAGCTCGATCGACTTCTGGCCGAATTCGAGGCCCTTCGCCGACGCTATCAGCTGATGCGCGAGCAGTCGGCAGACGCCGAACGCCAGAACGAACGGCTGGTCAACGCACTTCACGAGGCCAAGCAGCAGATCGAACTCCTGAAGGAAGAGGTCGAAAAGCTCTGTGCACCGCCCAACAATTACGGAATCTTCAATCGTCCCAACAAGGACGGCACGGCGGAGATCGTCGTGGACGGCCGGGCGATGCGGGTCAACGTCCACCCGAATGTCGACCCCTTCCAGTTCGAAGAGGGCCAGTTCGTCGTCCTGAACGAAGCGTTCAACATCGTCGAAGGGTCCGGCTACATGGCTCGCGGCGAGATCGCTACCGTCGTCGACTTCATCGCGGACAATCGGGCGATCGTTCTTGGACACACGGACGACGAGCGGGTGATTACGCTCGCGGAACCGCTGCGTCACGAAAAGCTCAAGGTGGGTGATCACATCCTCTTCGATGCGCGCACGAACTATGGGTTCGAGAAGCTTCCGAAGTCCTCGGTCGAAGAGGTCGTGCTGGAAGAGATACCGGACGTCAGCTACGAGAACATTGGCGGGCTGGGTGAGCAGATCGAGATCCTGCGAGATTCCGTGGAGCTTCCCTACATCTATCCCGACGTCTTCGCAGAGCACCAGCTCTCACCGCCGAAGGGAATCCTGCTCTACGGGCCCCCCGGATGCGGCAAGACGCTGATCGCCAAGGCGGTGGCGAACAGCCTCGCCAAGAGCATCGAGCAGCGCACGGGTAAGGAGACGACCCCGTACTTCCTCAACGTGAAGGGGCCCGAGCTCCTGAACAAGTACGTGGGCGAGACGGAGCACAAGCTTCGGGAGGTCTTCAAGAAGGCCCGGGAGAAGGCCAGCGAGGACGTCCCCGTCGTGATCTTCTTCGACGAGATGGACTCTTTGTTCCGAATGCGCGGATCTGGGATCTCCTCGGACATGGAGGCGACAGTCGTCGCCCAGTTCCTCTCGGAAATCGACGGTGTTGAGTCGCTCAAGAACGTGATCGTGATCGGTGCGAGCAATCGCCAGGACTTGATCGACCCGGCTGTACTTCGCCCGGGACGACTCGATCTGAAGATCAAGGTCAATCGGCCGGATGCGGAAGCTGCCCGCGAAATCTTCTCCAAGTACCTGACGGCAGATCTTCCCTACCACGAGAGCGCGAAAGAGAAGTACGGGAGCGATTCGCAGAAGGTGGTCGACGCGATGATCGAGACCACCATCCAACATATGTACGAGACGAGCGAGGAAAACAAGTTCCTCGAGGTCACCTACGCCAAGGGCGAACGGGAGATCTTCTACTTCAAGGACTTCGCCAGTGGCGCGATGATCGAGAATATCATCGCCCGTTCCAAGAAGAAGGCGGTCAAGCGCTTCATCGAGCATCGCGAGCGCGGGATCAAGCTCGATGACGTCATCGAGTCCGTGAACGACGAGTTCAAGGAGAACGAGGACCTTCCGAACACGACCAATCCGGACGATTGGGCGCGGATTTCCGGCCGCAAGGGTGAGCGTATCATCAACGTGCGGACCTTGATGACCGGAATCAGTCGCAAGGAGCGCTCGATCGAGAACGTTTCCTCGGGCCAGTATCTCTAGATCCGGGGGGCGACCTCATGCGGAGAGTGGATGGCCATTCCGAAGGTGATGGGTACGGAGATCGAGTACGGGATCACCGTCCGGGGAGACCCTGACTTCGATCCCATCTCGAGCTGCGTTCTGCTCGTCAACGCCTATCGGGAAGACCACGCTGGCCAGATTCTCTGGGATTACGAACAGGAAAATCCTCTGGCCGACGCCCGCGGCTTTCAGGTCGACGGCGAGAAATACACTCCGAATCAGCAAGAGAACATCGCGCGAAACAAGACACTCGTAAACGGTGCGCGGTTCTACGTCGACCACGCCCACCCCGAATACTCCTGCCCGGAAGTCACGAACGTTCGCGATCTGGTCATCCACGAGAAGGCGGGCGAGCGAATCCTCGAGATCGCCCGGCGCGAAGCCAACGCACTGCTGCCCGATGGCTCGCAGATGCTGATCTACAAGAACAACAGCGACCGCAAGGGCAACAGCTACGGCGCCCACGAAAACTACCTGATGGACCGGCGGACTTCGTTCAAGCAGATCGTCGAGAACCTGATGCCGTTCTTCGTCACGCGGCAGGTCTATTCGGGCGCTGGCAAGGTGGGGAGCGAGAATCGGAGCCCGCGCTGCGACTACCAGATTTCCCAGAGATCCGATTTCTTCGAAACCGAAGTGGCGCTGGACACGATGGTCAAACGCCCGATCATCAACACCCGCGACGAGCCTCACGCAAACCGCGAGAAATACCGTCGACTCCACGTGATCGTGGGCGACGCGAATTTGAGCGAGTACACGATCTATCTGCGAAGTGGGGCGACAGCACTCGTTCTCTCGATGATCGAGGACGGTGCCATCGACAAGAATCTATCCCTGCGCGACCCCGTTCGATCGATCAAGGAGACCTCTCACGATCCCAGCTGCCGCAAGGAGCTCCAGCTCGAGGAAGGCAAGCGGATGACCGCGGTCCAGATCCAGGCCGAATACCTGGAGATGGCTCAACGCTATGTTGCTTCGCGCGGCGCCGACCCCATGACCAAGGACGTGCTGACAAAATGGGAGCACGTGATCGACTGTCTCCAGCGCGACCCGATGGAGCTCGACGGGCAGATCGATTGGGTGATGAAGAAGTCCATCATCGAGGGGTTCATGGAGCGAAAATCGCTGGACTGGGATGCCCCGCAGGTCGAGATGCTCGATCTCCAGTACCACGATCTCCGCGCTGAAAAGGGTCTGTACTATATTCTCGAGCGTCAGGGCCGGGCCGAGCGAATCGTGACCGAGGAGGAGATAGCCGCAGCGATTCTCCAGCCGCCCGACGATACCCGGGCCTATTTTAGAGGCGAGTGCTTGAAGAGGTACGGGGCGGCGGTGTTCGGGGTAAATTGGGACTCGATTTCTTTCGGTGTCGGTGAAGAGCCGATCAATCGGGTGTTGATGGCGGAGCCGCTGAAGGGCACCCGGGCGCACGTTGAATCGCTGCTCGAGACTTCCGTCACTGCCGCAGACCTGGTGAAGAATCTACGGCCCTAGGCCAAGGGAAGAAAGCATGAAGCTGACGAACGAGAGAAAGAATTCTGGCAATGAGCAAACCAGCGGGGTGGCCTTTTCGGCCGTTCGCGCCGCCGAGTCGCAGCAGAAACGCAAGCCCAAGGAGGGCGGCGGGGACGGTGGAGGTGAGAAGGGCGAGGGCCCGCAGAAGCTCGCCAAGAAGGGCGAGGAGCTCAAGGAAGAGATGGACGCACTCGTCGAGGAGATCGATGAGGTGCTCGAAGAAAACGCCGAGGAGTTCGTCAAGAACTATGTTCAGCGTGGAGGCGAGTGACGCGCCAGCAGGCGCGACCGTCAATGCGCGAGTGACGCGCCAGCAAGCGCGACCGTCAATGCGCGAGTGGCGCGCCAGCAGGTGCGACCGTCAACGCGGGAAGGGGGGGGCGTTGCAGTTCACGGGGAAGTACCAGGGATCCAGCTTTGCGGAGCTCCTGGAGGTCGACTATCGACATCTGCGCTTGGACTGGGCCGAGATGACGCGGGGCGCGGAAGCCTTGTCTGTTCCTCATGGCACGACGGTTCTCGGTCTGAAGTACGCCGATGGGGTCGTGATTGCCGGCGATCGGCTGGCGACGGTGGGCCATCGCGTGGCATCGCGCGATATGGAGAAAGTCTACCCGACCGACGACTACTCGCTGATTGCGATCGCAGGTGCGGCCGGTCCAGCGATCGAGATGGCGCGGCTGATGCGCATCGAGCTCGAGCACTACGAAAAGATCGAGGGCGAGCCCCTGGAGCTCGAGGGCAAGGCAAACAAGCTCTCCCAGATGGTCCGCCAGAACATGCCGGCCGCGATGCAGGGATTCGGAGTCGTCCCGCTCTTTGCGGGCTACGACACGCGTCGCCAGGTCGGACGCCTCTGGGGCTACGACATGACGGGTGGCCGTTACGAGGAGACCGACTACGAGGCCACAGGCTCCGGCGGACTCTACGCGGGCGAATCGTTGAAGAAGTCCCACAGCATACAGGCCAACCGGACGGACGCGCTGGCAATGGCGGTCCAGGCTCTCGTCGACGCCTCGGATGAGGACCGCGCGACGGGCGGCCCCGACCTCGTACGGGGGATCTATCCGATCATCGACTTCTGCACGAATGACGGTATCGAGCGCGCTGGCGAAGCTGAGATCGAGCAGGTATTTCGCGATCTCATCGAGAGCCGGATGCACGGCGGAGCTTCCACATGAGCATGCCCTTCTACGTCTCGCCCGAGCAGGTGATGACCGACAAGGCCGAGTACGCGCGCAAGGGGGTCGCCCGGGGTAAGTCGAGCATCGTGCTCGAGTTCGACGGCGGCATTCTGCTGATGGCGGAGAACCCGTCCAGTCTCTCCAAGATCGGTGAGATCTACGACCGGATCGCCTTCGCCGGCGTCGGGAAGTTCAGCGAATTCGATCTCCTGCGGAAGGTCGGAATTCGTTTTGCGGACACCAAGGGCTACGCGTACAGCCGCGATGATGTTCGGGGGCGCTCCCTCGCCAACGCCTACTCTCAGGTGGTCGGAGACGCCTTCACACAGCAGCTCAAGCCGCTGGAAGTCGAGATCGTGGTGGTGGAGGTCGGCGATGAATCGCTGGCGGGCCACGAGAACAATGCGATCTACCGTGTGCAATACGATGGGAGCATCAGCGACCACGACGGATACTGCGTGATCGGCGGCGCCTCCGAGGATCTCACCGAGTATCTCCGCCCAGAATACAAGTCCGGCCTGCCCCTCGGGGAAACGCTGCGGCTAGGGAAGACTGCTCTGGAGCGCGCCAGGGACGGCGAGCCCAGCACCCAGATCGAAAATCTCGAGGTCTGCGTGCTGGAGCGCGAGCGTTCCGGGCGAAAGTTCGTTCGACTGAACTCCGATAGAATAGGTGACCTTCTGGGCACTTGAGCGGCTCGGGCGGAGTGCGCTGACGGGTTGGTCACCCATCCGCGCCGTCAGCGTTCCCGTCACGTCGCCCGCGTTGCCTGCGTCGACGGAGTCTCGTGCAGAAACGGATCTTCGGAGTCGAAACCGAGTACGGCATCATCTTCACGCCCGAAGGGCGGAAGACGCTGCCGGTCGAGAAGGCGATCCGCTTCCTGTTCGAGAAGCTGATTACCACCGAGCACTTCCTCAACGTCTTCCTCGAGAACGGTGCCCGCTTCTACCAGGACACCGGCTGTCATCCGGAATATGCAACTCCCGAGTGCGCCGCTCCGCGACAGCTGATCGTCTACGACAAGGCGGGCGAGCGGGTGCTGGAGGACCTTCAGGACTACGCAGAGGAGAAGATCCGGGAGGAGCGGATTCCCGGCAAGCTCTCGATCTTCAAGAACAACACCGACTTCGTCGGCAACAGTTACGGTTGCCACGAAAACTATCTCGTCGACCGCGATGTCGACTTCTACTACCTCGCCGAACAGCTGATTCCCTTCCTCGTGACGCGGCAGATCTATTCGGGCGCCGGGAAGGTGTTCCAGACCCAGGATGGCGTGCACTACTGCATCAGCCAGCGGGCCCAGCACATCTATCAGAAGATCTCAGGAACGACGACCAACGATCGTTCCATCATCAACACGCGCGACGAACCGCACGCAGATCGCGAAAAGTATCGCCGCCTACACGTCATCGTCGGTGACTCGAACATGTCCGAGTACACCAACTTCCTCAAGGTTGGCGCCTGCGCGATCGTCCTGCAGATGATCGAGGACAACTACATCAATCAGGACTTCACGCTCCGCAACCCCGTCAAGGCGATCAAGGACATCTCGTACGATACCAGCTGCAAGCGCAAGCTCAGGCTCGACAACGGTCGCGAGTATTCACCGATCCAGATCCAGCGCGAGTACTGTGAGATGGCACAGAAGTACATCGAGCAGTACCCGGTGAGCGAGGAGCTGCGCGATTCCGTCGAGAAGTGGCAGTACGTGCTCGATTGCCTCGACACCGATCCTAACAAACTCGATCGCGAGATCGACTGGCTGATCAAGCGCCGGATGATCCAGTCCTACATCGATTCCAAGGGCAAGTCGTGGAACGATCCGCGCATCTTCATGCTCGATCTGCAGTATCACGACATTCGTACGGACCGCAGCATCTACTACCTGCTCGAACGCAAGGGATTGGTGGAGCGGCTTCTAAACGACGCAGAGATCGTCAAGGCCAAGACCGAGCCCCCGCACGACACGCGCGCCAGGATGCGCGGCGAGTTCATCAAGCTCGCGCGGGAGAACTCGATCCAATATGACCTCGACTGGTCGAACATCCGCCTCGGCAACCTCCTGAACGTTCGAGTGATCTGCAACAACCCCTTCGAGACCGACATCGAGAAGGTCGCTGAGTTGGTTCGGACGATTCAGAAAACCAACCTGCGCAAGACGAGCCTCTCCAAGCTCGTAATCCAATCCTGACGTGGCTCGGGCGAAGCCGAACCTGGTTGCCGTGGGCTCTCGGCCGCCGGCCTCTGCTCCGGATCCCGCACCCCAATCGACGAGCCGCCCCGACAGCCGGGGAACCTGGCTGATCATCGGTCTGCTGGTCATCGCCGCCGTGGCCCTGGCGATCCAGACCCGCCGCGTGGCGGAACTCTCCGGACGAGCCGAAAGCCTCGAGGTAGAGCTCTCAGGTGCCCGGATGTCGCTCCGCGGCTACGAGCAACGCTTCGGGCAGATACAGGCCTCCGTCGGCGACCTGCGGGCCCAGCTGACACAGCTCGAAGACCTGGTGGAGCGCCCCCCCGCCGACGCTTCCAACCCGTAGGGCCATCCCACCACGCCCCGCACTGTTCGGGCGCGACGTCCGCCCGTTCGCCCGTCCGCCCGTCCGACCGGGAGTTGGCACCGGAGCTGCGTTGTGGCTGCGCGCCGGGCCCTGGACCAGCGGTCTGGAATCCCCTTCTCCCACCGCGTCTTCGCCTCAACTCCTGCCTCTCGTTGCCGATACGAGAAACAGGGCCCAAGGGGGCCGCATTTCGCAAGGACGCCATCGCATGCTCACCGACGCCATCGCCGGCCTTTTTTCACACGATCTCGCGATCGACCTCGGAACTGCCAACACCCTGGTGTACGTGAAGGGGAAGGGGTTGGTCTGCTCGGAGCCGAGCGTCGTCGCGGTCACCAAGGATTCGAGCGGTCGAGGAGACCGTGTATTGGCGGTCGGCTTCGACGCGAAGGAGATGCTCGGTCGTACCCCCGGCGAGATCCGCGCCATTCGCCCGATCAAGGACGGGGTCATCGCGGACTTCGAGATCACCGAGGCCATGCTTCGCTACTTCATCCAGCGCGCCCACAACCGGGGCAAGCTGGTTCGGCCGCGTATCGTGATCTGCGTGCCACCCTGCATCACCAGCGTCGAGAAACGCGCCGTGCGTGAGTCGGCGCTCTCCGCCGGCGCTCGCGAGGTCTATCTCATCGAAGAGCCCATGGCCGCGGCGATGGGTGCTGGGCTCGACGTCACCGCCCCGACGGGAAACATGATCGTCGACATCGGTGGTGGAACCACCGATGTGGCCGTGATCTCGCTCTCCGGAATCGTCACTTCGCGCTCGATTCGCACCGGCGGCGACAAGATGGACGAGGCGATCATCAACTACGTCAAGCGCAAGTACAACATGCTGATCGGGGAGCGAACCGCTGAACAGGTCAAGCTCACGATTGCCACCGCTTCCCACGAGGGCAAGACGGAGGTGATGGACGTCAAAGGGCGCGATCTCGTAGCGGGAATTCCCAAGGTTGTGGCCGCGTCCAGCGACGAGATTCGCGAGGCCCTGCTCGAGCCGATTCACGCGATCGTCGAGACGGTTCACCTGACGCTGGAAAAGACCCCCCCGGAGCTGGCGGCTGACATCGTGGATCGCGGCATCATGTTGGTGGGTGGCGGTTCGCTGCTGCGCGATCTCGATCGCGTGTTGCGCGAAGAGACCAAGCTCCCGATCCTGCGCAGCGACGACCCCTTCACGGCCGTCGTACACGGCGCCGGGCACGCGCTGGACAACCTTTCGCTGCTCAAGGACGTCGCGCTCGACTGAGAGAGCCGGGCCGTCCCGGAACCAGCTGTGGCAACGGCTCCGGGTTCGTTCTCAGTCCGGCGAGATCGCGGCCAGGGCCAGTTGCATCGCCAGCTGCATGTCACCTTCGATCGCGATTCTCCCGTTCATGAAGGCGTCCTGGGGGTTGAGCTCACCGCTGCGCAGGTCGCGGTAGGCCTCCTCATCGACTGTGATCGAGGTGGCGGGCTCGTCGGGAATCGGATCGGTTCCGAAATGCGTCAACAGCTCGAAGCCCCGCTCTCCGAGGACCACGAACTTCATCAGCCCATTGACGTCGGCGAGGTTGTCGATGCGTTGCTGGGTGAGCTTCATCTCGCCGGCAAGGCCAGAGAGGCCACCGAGCAGCGCCATCGCCGAGTCGCCAGCCTCCGAGGCGATTCGGTGGTAGGCCCCAAGGCTCTGCCGAAGCGTCATGAAGGGCGGGTGTGAGGCATCCTCGCCGGCCTGCATGCGGCCGTGGGTGACGTTGAGAAAGTAGCTCTCGTCGCTGTCGAGGATGTCGACCCGGATGGTCGCGTTGACGGCTGTCATACCCTCCAAGACACTTCGCCCCGGCTCGCCCAGGCTCTCCTGGGCAGCCAGCATCTGGTTCCACTGATTGGGTATCCGCTCCGTGTAGAAGATCTGGGGCTCGGGAACCTCGGCGTTCGTCATCGCACGCGCCTCCGCTGATATTTGTTGACCGCGAGAACGTGCTCGCTGTAGGTCTTGGAGAAGCTGTGGGTACCGTCGTTGCGGGAGACGAAGAAGAGGTATTCGCTCTCGGCAGGATCGACCACGGCGTGGAGGGCGTCGCTTCCGGGGTTGGCGATGGGCCCTGGGGGCAGCCCGGGAATGATGTAGGTGTTGTAGGGGTTCGCCGCGTTCTCGAGGTCGCGTCGGCGCAGGTTGCCGTCGAAATCGGGAATGCCGTAGATCACGGTCGGGTCCGTCTCCAGCCTCATGCCGCGCCGGAGGCGGTTGCGAAACACCGACGCGATCAACGGCCTCTCTTCGGGCGCCGCGGTCTCCTTCTCGACGATCGATGCCAGGATGACTACGTCACGCATCGAGAGACCCTGCTCGCGAGCTCGGGGTTCGATCTCGCGCCAGACACCGAGGAACTGATCCACCATGACCTTGGCGACCTCTGCCGAGCCGAGGCCGTGAGGTAGCCGATAGGTTTCCGGAAAGAGGTAGCCCTCGAGGCTCGAG
>CAXMOC010000245.1:0-15288 GCA_964194865.1 uncultured Opitutales bacterium
CCATCCACAAGGGGCCGAGATCCATCCCCTCGACCGGCTTCGGGGCGTCGATGTCGAGCTGAGCCAGGATGGTTGGAGCGATGTCGACGATGGAGACGGGTGCAGAGATCCGAACGTTCTTCGGAACCCCAGGCCCTCTCAACAGGAGCAGAACGCGAATGACCTCTTGTGGGTGAAGGGACAAGAAGTGCTCGACGTGACCGTGTTCCATGAACTCTTCGCCATGGTCGGAAGTGATGACCAGCAGGGTGTCATCGAGAAAGTCTTCCATGCGGAGTAGTGCGAAGAAACGGCCCAGCTCTGTGTCGAGTTGGCGAACTCCGGCGTCGTATAGGTTCTGGATGTGAGCGAGGTCGTCGGCATCGAAATGGATGGGCGGTCCTGCTTCGATGGTGGTCTCCCCCTCATCCCGCTCCTGCGTGTCACCCTCGCGCTGTTTTTCCAGCTCCTCACACAGTTTCAAATTGGGCTTCTCGAGACAAGTTTCGGTCAGAACACCCCAGTTGGCCCGACTCATCTGCCGACCACTGCCGTCTGCCTCGCCCGAGTACGGGGTAACGAAGAGCTTCTCGTAGGCGGGCTGGGAGCTGTAGTTGGTGTGCAGGTCGTAGTAGTGGACGAATAGAAACAGCCGTTTCGAATCCTGCCGAGCCTCGCGCAGCCACTCCATCGCCTGGTCGGTCACCCAGGTACTCGGGTTTCTGCGCCAGGGGTTGGTCTTCACCCACTGGTAGTGCTCGAAGTCCTTGGTGACGTTGTAGGCCTCCTGCTTCAGCCATTCTGAAGACACGACTGCCGCGGTGTCGAAGCCCTTCGCCGCGAGCATCGAGGCTAGCGTCGGCATGCCCATGGGCAGCTTCGTCTTGAGGGATGTGACGCGGTGGCTCTTCGGAGACCGACCGGTCAGCATCGACGCATGAGAAGGAAGGGTCCAGGGCGACACCGTGCTGGCGTCTTCGAACACGACACCCTGCGCTGCCATGGCATCCAGCATCGGGGACGTGAACCGATCGTAGCCGTAGAGACCAAGATGATCCGCTCGGAGCGTGTCGAGAGAAATCAAGATCACGTTTCTAGGCGACGCTGCGGCCGGCCGTGTCGGCGGGGCTGGGCTCGGTGCCGGGTCCTCGGAATCGCGCGAACAGCCCAGCGGTGCAGACAAGGCGAGCGACAAGCCCATGAAAACGGCAGCTCTCGCAATCCAGCGTGGCTTCAGGATTCGAAACCTCGCCATTCGATCTCCTGAGAGTTTGCCCGCGCGCCCGGCCGGCACGCGAGTTGGGCTCGGTGGGCGAGTGGGTTCTCCGCGCTGTGCGGGTACGCGGCGATCCGAGTCGAGATCGGATCCTTCACCTATAACACTCCAGCCACTGTCCCGCCGGAGCGACGGTCGAGCGCTCCACCCCAACTACTCGAGCCAGAACACGAAGCTCTCGAAGAAGGCCGCATGTGCCGGCGGCGGCTCTTGCGCAGGATGCTGGACGGTTACGAGATACAATCGCCTCTGCGCCAACACCAACAGCAGCTGACCGATGAGGCCCTTATCCGGCACGTCATAGACAACCAGGCGACCCGGCTGCTCCTGACGGGAGATCGCTTGCGATTCGATCTCGCGGCCGCCGATATCATCGAGCATACCCAGCTTCGCCCGGTCCAGGATGAAACTGCTCGAGAGGAAGAGCCTCGCTCCGCGAGGAACATCGTGGATCTCGACCCCAAACTCTGCCCCCTTCAGCTCCACGACGTGGCGCGAGTTGTTGCTGGTCGCTGTAAAACGCGAGCCGCTCAGGACTTCACTCTTCGGGGACTCTCCCGGAAAGCGAACGCTGAACCGCCCGGCTTCGGATCGAAACTCGCGCAATTCACCCGACTGACCCAATTCAACCAACTGGGCGGCACTCGAGCCCGCTGACAGCACTAGCACTGCCACGGCGGCGAACCACAGGTTGAGTCGACCCACGCTGGAAACTCCATCGATCACAGCATCGACGATAGGACCTTTCGCCTGAACTCCTTGATGACGGGCAGCTGGTCCAGCCAGCGGGAAGCGTCCGCTCGCGAGCCGTCGACATCGCTGGGCGTTCCGGCGAACCCGTCTGGAATCTGGCTGAATAGAACGGGCGGATCCTCTGACTCGTCGATGAAGTGATACTCGTAACCCGGCACGCAGAGATCTTCGTCCGCGATGACGTCGATGGTCCGAACGCCATAGCTCATGATTTCCGTCGTCGTGGCTTGGGGAGGGATGATCCACACATGGCGAGGTCCGGCGATGAAGAGGTACTGCACCCGTCGGTTCCGAGACAGGATGCGAAATCTTCGCAAGCGACCGCCGTATAGCTTGCTGTTCGATTCGCTGACTTCGATGATGCCCGTTTCGAAATCGGGCTCGAAGCGGGCAGTGAACTCGAGTGACGTCGGATCGTTCGCGCGACGGAAGCGCGCGATGCAGCGGCCGCGGTTGATGAGGTGGTGCGGGTCCGCGCTCGCCCTTCTGCGCGGCTCCGTGAAATCCCTGTAGGGCTCGATCCGATCTTCGGGCCCGCCGCGCAGGACGAGGCCCAGGACCCGATCGTCGAATCGCACTCGTCGGAGCTTCCGACTCAAGATCTCGAGCGCTGTCTGGATCTCCAGCGGAAGGTCGGTCGTCTCCTCGGCGGAGGTCTCGATCTCGACTCCATCGTCTACGACGGTCCTTAGGTCGCCCTTGCCGATCCAATTCTCACTACCCGCCCGGACATAGTGGGATGCCGATCTCCAGACCAGGGAGACGTCTTTGTAAAAGATGCGCGGAAATATCTCGAGCGGCTCCGCGGAGCGTTTCGGCAGTACATAGGCGACAAAGAAGCGGATGTCCGGATTCTGGCGCACATTGGTCAAGTAGTAGTCGGTATCGAAGAGCTCGATCCTGTATTTCGGCGTGTAGCCACTGGATAGCAGTCGGAGTGGATTGCCCTTGGCGGTGCCGGCCGGCCGGATCCGCGCACCCGATTCGATCAGATGCTGGAATTCCCGTTCGACGCGGCGTGGGGTCCAATTCGACGGACCCACGCTGGGCACGATCTCGGTCCGGCCGCTTCGGTTACCCAACGAACGCTCCCTTCCGCAGCCGGGATTGGTGGCGGCTACAGTTCTAGCAGGATGCGGGGCCATTCCCAGGCCGCGCCGCGGCCGTTCCTCCCACTTTCCGGAACCCTGCGGCGGCGCTGGCTCACTCGGGCTCGGCTTCTAGTGGAGCGTGCGCAGAGGCTTCGTAACGTCTCGGAAGTCGTAAGGGTGCGGCCAGGTGGAATAGAAGCTCCGATCCTCGAGCAATGGGCTCGAGTCGCCGAGATAGGCGTTCAGGATCACGCGGAAGGTGTTCACGGGTGTGATCTCGGGGTAGAGCGCTCCACCGCCGCCGCCCGGCAAGTGGTATGCATTGAGAATGCGCATCCGCGTACAGATTCATCCAACCCATCCAACGCAGACCCAGCGGAATGGGAGTGAGATTGAGCACGGCGTTCTGGAAGTCGGTGAACCCGACGCCCGGAGTCAGGTAGCGATCGGCTCCGCGGATCTGGGTGGCGGCCCAACCACTCTCGAAGGCGTGGATCGCATAGCCGTGGTCGCGGAGCTTCGCCATCAAGCGATTGTCTCGGATCAGGTCCGCGAGCGGTCGCCATAGGAGTAGCGCCTCCTCGAATGGGGGATGCGCCCGAAACGGCTATGCGTCGTGCGAGTAGTGGTCGCGCAGCTCGTGCTTGAGCACCTTGCCGGTCGGGTTGCGCGGCAGCTCGGCTACGAGTTCGAGCTGCTCGGGAATCTTCTGGAACATCAGATTCTGCTCCTTCAGAAACGTCACCATTTCATCCAGGCTCAACGGCCGAGCTGGGTCTTTGCACACCACCACTGCGCAACATCTCTCCCCGGTCTCGGCGTCCGGCAACCCGATCACCGCCGCATCGGCCACCTTGGGATGGCGATGGAGCCAATCCTCCACCTCCTTGGCGCTGATATTCTCTCCCTTGCGGATGATCACATCCTTGAGTCGCCCGGTAATGACCACGTAGCCGTCAGCATCGAGGTAACCGAGGTCGCCGGTACGAAAGAAGCCCTCTTCGTCGAAGGCAGCGGTGTCGAGGCTCGCGTCGAGGTAGCCTCGGCACAGCTGCGGACCGAGGGCGAGAATCTCACCCTCTTGACCGGGTACAGCGAGCCGCCCTTCCTGGGTCACGACCTTGATGCGCATGTCGTGCGGGTTCGCGCGGCCCTCGGTGTGGGCGAGCTTCTCGTCGGGATCGCGAACCGAGTTCATCGAGACGACGGGACACTCGGTCAGGCCGTAGCCCGAAACGATTCCTGCACCTCCGAATTCACGCTTGATGTCCTGATGCAACTGGGGTGGCTTCGGCGCCCCACCGCCGGGAAAGCTCCGCACCCCGGGGAAGAGAGGGCCGTCGCGCTTTGAGCGCTGGGCTTCGAGGTAGACCTGATGAAAGGCCGTGCCCGCGGTGGCCTGGGTCACGCCGTTTCTCGCCAGCACCTCGACACTCGTGGCCGGATCGAACTGTTGCACCACGATATGGCCACAGCCCGCGAGCAGCCCAGCGAAGAGCCAGCCGATTCCCCCGATGTGGGTAAACGGGAATACCATCGCCACGCGATCATCGGGGCGCAGATTCAGGACGCCGCATAGGCCCCGCGAGAAGGCCAACAAGGTGCGGTCCGTGTGAAGAGCGCCCTTGGGATCGGCTGTGGTACCCGAGGTGTAGAAGAGCCAACGGATCGGCGCATGGTCCGGCTCGGCGAGGTCGGGCTCTGGCTCGAGGGATTTCGGATCGCCCTGGGGAAGCTTCCGGTCAGCGACCAGAATCTCGAGTTCGTCTCGTTCCGCCGCAACCTCGCGCGCCATCGCTTCGAAGTCGAAGCCTCGAAACACTCCGGGCACCACGAGCCAGCGCGGTCGAAACTGTTGCGTGATGAATCCAACCTCGCGGTGGCGATAGATGGGAAGGATCGGGTTCTGCACCGCGCCCAGCCGAGCAAGAGCACCGACCAGGACCATGGATTCGAGCCAGCTTGGCAGCATCCACGAGACGGGACTGCCGCTCTCGACTCCAAGGGCAGCCAGACCTGCCGCGCAGCGGCAACAGGAGTCGCGGTATTCAGCGAAGCTGAGTCTGCGATCGTCTTCGTCGACGGCGAAGAGCTCGTCTGGCGTGCTGTGGGCGCGCAGCTCGATGAGCTGCCACAAGCTGCTCGCTTCGATCATCCGCCCGCGCGGCGAGCGCGCTCGCGCAACACGAACTTCGTCACCTTTCCCGACGCATTCGTGGGCAGCTCCCCCACGATTTCCACGAAGCGGGGCACCTTGTAGTTGGCCATGTTCTCGCGGCACCAGGAAATCACTTCTTCGGGCGAAAGGTTGCGGCCTGGCGCGGGCACCACGAAGGCCATGCCCACCTCACCCATGCGCTGATCCGGGACACCGATCACGGCCACCTGCGCACAGAATCCGCTGCTGAAGAGCTGATTTTCGATCTCGGCGGGATAGCAGTTGAAGCCCCCCATGATGAACATGTCCTTGATGCGATCCGTGATCCTCACGTACCCGCGCTCGTCCATCACGGCGATGTCCCCGGTGTGGAGCCATCCCTCCGCGTCGATGGCTTTCGCCGTCTCTACCTCGTCGTCGAAGTAGCCCCGCATGACGTTGTAGCCGCGCACCACGACCTCGCCCGGCTCGCCGCGCGGCACCTCCTTGCCATCCGCATCGATGCAGCGAACCTCCACGTCGGGAATCGCCCGGCCCGAGGTGGTCGCAATCGTTTCCGGATCGTCGTCGAATCGACACATGGTGGCGATGCCGCTGGCCTCGGTGAGGCCGTAGCCCGTAATGATCGTGTCGAATCCGAGCTCCTGACGCATGCGATGGATCAGCTCCACCGGCGTGGGTGCAGCGCCCGTCACCGCCAGCCGCAGGCTTCCGAGGTCGCTCGTCGCCAGATCGGGATGCACCAGAAATGACTGATAGATCGAGGGCGGCCCGACCAGGACGCTGATGCGTTCTGCCGCCACGCGCCGAAAGATTGCGGGTACGTCGAAGACGGCGTGCGGCAGAGCCGTGGCACCGCGAATCAGGCAGGACATCCAGCCGGCCTTGTAACCCATCGAATGAAAGAATGGGCTGGAGATCAGGTACCGGTCGCCCTCGCGAAGCCCGACGACCTCGGTCCAGGCCGCAAACGCTCGCAGGTTTTGGCCGTGGGTGCTCATCACTCCCTTCGGGTTGCCGGTCGTGCCCGAGGTAAAGATGATGTCCGCAAAATCATCGGCGGAGACGGACTCTCCACGCGTTCGCGCTTCGTCAGCAGAGTAGGAATCTCCCATCTCGAGGAAGTCGGCCCAGGAGGTCGCCCCCTCGCTCCCTCCTCGCAGGGTGATGGTTCGCTCGAGATCGGGCAGCTCGTGCCCCTGCAGGAGCTCGACGTAGTTGGTGTCCAGGAAATCGCTCAGCGTACAGATGACTCGGGCGCCGCTCTTGCGGAGCTGATAGGCAGCCTCGGCCCCTTTTAGCCGGGTGTTGAGTGTGACCAGAACGGCGCCCGAGGCGTGGATCCCGATTGCAGCGGCGATCCACTCCCAGATGTTCGGAGCCCAGATCGCGACGCGATCACCGCGTCTTACGCCAGCTGCGCAGAAGGCCCGCGTGGCGCGCAAACCAAGATCGAACAGCTCGGAGAAGCTGAGCCGAACGTCGCCATCCTCGATGGCGGACCGGTCTCCGAACCGCTCGGCTGCTGCCCGCACGAGTTGGGGAAGCGTCAAGGAAGCGGTGGGTTGTTGCATACGAGTCGGATCGTATCTTAAGGTAGGAACGCGATCCATGACGGCGCTGTTTGCGGCCAGCGCTGTTCGACCCGTCGAGTCCGCAGAGAGCGCGCGGAGAGCCTGATGGACATCCGCTTCGATCAAGAAGACGAAAACTTTCGCGACGAGATCGCGGAGTGGCTCGAAGCGAACCTCGCGGGCGAATTTGCCGAGTTGCGCGGCCGCGGGGGCCCGGGTGACGAGCTCGCGCTGTTCGCAGAGCGCTGCGCATGGGAGCGTAGGCTCGGTGAGGCGGGCTGGACGTGCGTCGGATGGCCCGAGCAGTACGGCGGCCGCAATTTGAGCCTCACGCAGCACGTCATCTTCTACGAGGAGTATGCGCGCGCCCGCGGACCCGGACGGGTTGGTTTCATCGGTGAGGGCTTGATCGGCCCGACGCTGATCGCGTTCGGCACGGAGGAGCAGAAGCAGCGCTTTCTCCCGGGAATCGTCCGGGGCGAAGAGCTCTGGTGCCAGGGTTACTCGGAACCCAACGCCGGATCGGACCTCGCCAACGTGCAGACCCGTGCGGAGCTGATCGACGACGAGTGGGTGATTCACGGACAGAAGGTCTGGACCTCGGGTGCGGCCTGGTCTGGTTGGTGTTTCGTGCTGTGTCGCACGGATCCCGACGCCTTCCCCAAACATCGCGGCATCTCCTATCTGCTGGTTCCGATGCGCCAGGAAGCAGTCGAGATCCGCCCGATCCTGCAGATGACGGGTGACTCCGAATTCAGCGAAGTGTTCTACAACGGCGCCCGCACGGCGGCTGCCAACATCGTCGGTGGAATCAACGGGGGTTGGAAGGTCGCCATGGGCACCCTGAGCTTCGAGCGAGGCGCGTCCACGCTTGGCCAACAGCTCGGCTTCCAGAACGAGCTCGACGAGATCATCCGCATCGCGCAATCCAACGGCAAGGCGCAGGATCCTGTGATGCGCCAGCGGCTGGCCGACGCCTGGATCGGGTTGCGGGTGCAGCGCTACCACGCGTTGCGAACCTTGAGTGGCGCACGTGCTGGCGACGCCGGCCGCCCGGGTCTGATCACCAAGCTCTTCTGGGCCACCTGGCACCGCAACCTGGGCAAGCTCGCGATGGACGTCCTCGGGCCCGAATCCGAAGTTCTCGAGGGCGAGCCCTACCAGCTCTCTGCGTTGCAGCGGATGTATCTCTTCACCCGATCCGACACGATCTACGCCGGATCCAACGAGATCCAGCGCAATACGATTGCCGAACGGGGACTCGGGTTGCCCCGCGAACCACGCCCTCAAGCAGCGGCGGAACGATGAGCGTCCGGGTTCCGCCCTACGTCGAAGGACACGCCCTGCTCAGGGACCGCTGCGTGCTCGTCACGGCTGCAGCGGGCACCGGCATCGGATTCGCGGTGGCGCGGCGCTGTGCCGAGGAGGGAGCGCAGGTGATGATCAGTGACATTCACGAGCGCCGGCTGGCCGAGGCCGTCGCGGAGCTCGACAAGATCTCGGGCAGCCGGACGCCCAGCCGACTGTGCAATGTCACCCAAGAGGAAGATGTTCGGGCTCTCGTCGACAGTGCCATCGATGAGCTCGGGAGAATCGACGTCCTGATCAACAACGCCGGACTTGGTGGTACAGCCAACGTGGTCGACATGACGGACGACCAGTGGAGCGCGGTGATCGACACCACCCTGACAGGCACGTTCCGCATGACCCGAGCCGCACTTCCCCATATGATCGAGCGGGGATCGGGGGTGATCGTCAACAACGCTTCCGTGCTGGGTTGGCGCGCCCAGGTTGGACAATCCCACTACGCGGCCGCCAAGGCAGGGGTCATGGCGCTGACGCGCTGCACGGCGCTCGAGGTGGCTGAATCCGGCGTGCGAATCAACGCCGTCGCACCCAGCCTCGCCACCCACCCTTTCCTCTCCAAGGTGATGCCCCAGGAGGTGCTCGACGAACTCGTCGAAAGGGAGGCCTATGGCCGGGGCGCGGAGCCGTGGGAAGTTGCGAATGTGATGGTCTTCCTGGCCAGCGACTACGCTTCCTACATGACCGGCGAGTGTGTATCCGTGAGCAGCCAGCGCGCCTGATTTCGGCGAGCCCGCCGCACCGCTTCAGGCGGGGACATAGCGGCTGATCGTGTCGACCACAGCCGCTGGGCGGTCTCCCCCTTCGATCTCCACGGTGACGCGAACCGTGGCCTGAACCGCGCCGCCCTTCACCTGCTCGGCGGACATCAGTTCTGCACCGCCGCGGATCCGAGATCCGACTGGAACCGGGGCGGGAAACCGGACGCGATCCGTGCCGTAGTTCACCCCCATCGAGATTCCGCGCACCTCCATGATCTGCGGCAGAAAAAGGTTCACCAGCGACTGCGTGAGGTAACCGTGGGCGATGGTGGTGCCGAACGGTCCTGTCTTCGCGCGCTCTGGGTCGGTGTGGATCCATTGGTGATCGCCCGTCGCTTCCGCGAACTGGTCGATTCGCTGCTGGGTGATCTCGATCCAGTCACTGAAGCCCAGATGGCGGCCAACGGCGGCCTCCAGTGCTCCCGGTGTCTCGAAGATGGTGGCCATTGTCGTCTCCGGGTTGCTGATCCGTGCTGGAGAATAACGTGGTGCCGTGAAATCGGCGCTATTCTCCGCGCTGCGCGAGCCCGGGGCGGAGTGAGATGGCCAACGAAAGAGCAAAAGGAGAGACGACGGCCGAGGTTCGCACTCACTTCATTCGGGAAATCGTCGAAGAGGACGTGCGCAACAACAAGAACGGCGGCCGGGTCGTCACCCGCTTCCCGCCGGAGCCCAACGGCCTGCTTCACATCGGTCACGCGACCTCCATCAATCTGAACTTCGGCATCGCGGCGGGAGTCGAGGGAGGCATCTGCAACCTCCGCTTTGACGACACCAACCCGGAGGCTGAAGATGTCGAGTACGTGGACGCCATCCAGGAGGACATCCGCTGGCTCGGCTTCGATTGGGGCGAGCGGCTCTACTTCGCCTCGGATTACTTCGATCAGCTGTTCGGCTACGCGATCCTGCTGATCGAAAAAAACCTGGCCTACGTCGACAGCTCGAGCCCCGAGGAGATCAGCGAAGGGCGGGGAAGTTTCTACGAGCCGGGCGTCGACGGCCCCTACCGAGACCGCTCGATTGCCGAGAACCTCGACCTCTTCCAGCGCATGCGGGCGGGAGAGTTCGATGACGGCGCTCACGTCTTGCGCGCGAAGATCGACATGCAGTCGCCCGACCTCAATCTACGCGACCCGATCATGTACCGGATCCGCAAGTGTCATCATCATCGCACCGGGGACGCCTGGCCCATCTATCCGCTCTACGACTTCACCCACGGTCTGTCGGATTCGATCGAGGGGGTCACGCACTCGCTGTGCACGCTGGAGTTCGAAGATCATCGCCCGCTCTACGACTGGTTCCTCGATGCCTGCGAGGTCGATTGCCATCCCCAACAGATCGAGTTCGCGCGCGTCAAGCTGAGCTACACCGTGCTCAGCAAACGCCGGCTTCGCCAGCTCGTCGAGGACCACCACGTCTCGGGCTGGGATGACCCGCGCATGCCCACTCTGTCGGGCATGCGACGGCGCGGCTATCCGCCGGAAGCCATTCGCAATTTCTGTGAGGAGATCGGAGTCGCCCGACGAGACCCGGTCGTCGACGTCGGCCTACTCGAACACTGTGTGCGCGACGAACTGAACGCGCGCTCTCCGCGCGTCATGGGCGTGATCCGACCGCTCAAGGTGGTGCTGGAGAACTATCCCGAGGGTCGGGTTGACGAGCTCGAGGCACCCTACCACCCCAACGACCCAGGCTTCGGCTCCCGCAAGCTGCCGCTGTCGCGCGTCGTCTACATCGAGCGCGACGACTTTCTCGAAGACCCGCCGAAGAAGTGGTTTCGCCTGGCACCGGGTCGCGAAGTGAGGCTGCGCTACGCGTGCCTGATCATCTGCCAGGAAGTCGTGAAGGACGAAGCCAGCGGCGAGATTCTCGAGCTCCGCTGCCGTTGGGATCCGGAGTCTCTCGGCGGAGCCCCGGCCGATGGGCGCAAGGTACGCGGTACCCTCCACTGGGTCTCCGCCGCACACGCGGTGGAGGCAAGGGTGCAACTCTACGATCGCCTCTTTCGCGTCGCGAACCCAATGGCGGAAGACGCTGGCTTCCTGAGCTCGCTCAATCCCGAGTCGCTGGAGACTCTCGACGGCTGTCGGGTCGAATCCGGGCTGGCGAGCGCCCGGGCTGGCGAACGCTTCCAGCTGGAGCGCCTCGGCTACTTCTGCGTCGACCTGGCGAGCGAAGGCAGTGGCCCAGTGCTCCTCAACCGCACCGTCGGCCTGCGGGATAGCTGGGCGAAGATCGGCAAGGGTTGAGCTCGACCTCAGCCGAGAACGAGCTCGGCCAGTGTGCGCAACTCGGACGGGTCCTGGGAAGCCATCAACAGGGTCGTGACCGGAGTCTCGCGCCACGCCGCCAGACGGTCGCGAATGCGATCGATCGGTCCGACCAGCGAGATCTCATCGGCGAACTGGTCCGGAACGCAAGCGACGGCTTCGGCTCGCTTCCCCTCGAAGAAGAGCTCCTGGATCTTGGCTGCTTCGGCCTCGAAGCCCATGCGGCTCATCAGCTCCATGTGGAAGTTGCGCTTCTTGGAGCCCATCCCTCCGATGTAGAAGCCGAGCATGGCCTTGACGGGCATCAGAGCCGTCCCGAGATCGTCGGCAACGTTCACGATCACCATCTGAGAGATCTCGAAGTCGGGCTTGGCGTGCTGAAGGGACTCTGCGTAGACCTCCTGCCGATACGGCGAGTAGTAGAGGGGCAACCAGCCGTCCGCGATCTCGGCTGCCAGAGCGACGTTCTTGGGCCCCTCGGCCCCCATGAAGATCGGCACGTCGGCGCGCAGCGGGTGGGTGATGGAACGCAACGGCTTGCCCATCCCCCATGAACCCTCTCCGGTGTAGGGCAACGGATAATGCGGGCCGTCGCTGCGCACGGGAGCTTCGCGCCGTAGCACCTGCCGAACGATGTCGATGTATTCCCGTGTCCGCGCGAGGGGCTTGCCGAAGGGGGCTCCGTACCAACCCTCCACCACCTGGGGTCCCGATACACCGAGGCCCAAGATCACTCTTCCCTTCGACAAGTGATCGAGCGTGAGCGTCGCCATGGCGGTCGCGGTGGGTGTGCGCGCGGAGAGCTGTACCACGGAGGTACCCAGCCTGATCTTCGAGGTGTGCGCGCCGATCCAAGCCAGAGGCGTAAATGCATCGGACCCCCAGGCCTCAGCAGTCCAGATCGAGTCGAAGCCCAGGTTCTCCGCCGCCTGAGCCAGTCCAATCAGATCCGCGGGCGGATTGGCCCCCCAATAACCAAGCTGCAGTCCAAGCTTCAGAGCCATTTCACCTTCTCCTCGAATCCAGTCCGAACTCTAGCCGCGCTGAACTCCACTGCTACCGGTAGCCTCAAGGCCACGCAGCGACGGTCGCGCTCGCCGGGGCTGGGCAGAGGCTGTAAGGAACTTCAGCGGAGCGAGGAAACCAGACGTCGTGACGGCCTCAAGGTCCTACCGAGAGCCCAACCAAGCGGCCCCGCAGCCTCACGCGAGCCATTCCGCACAGCCTCTGCCCAGCCCCGGCGAGCTAACCTCCGCCGCCGAGGAACGGCGCCCAAAGCGGAAGCTAACTGGGAGCCTTCTCCGCCGCCGCCAGGAAGGCCGGCCGCTCACCGCCTCCGTGCACCAGCAGGTTCGCCCCACTGACGTAACTCGCTAGCGGTGACGCCAGAAACAGACAGACGTCGCCGATGTCGCGCGGCTCGCCCATCCTGGCGAGTGGCACCGTCGCAGCAACCGCGGCAATGCCGTCCTCGTCGCCGTAGTGCAGATGCGCGAGCTCGGTGCGAACCATGCCCGCGGTGATCGCATTGATGCGTACCTTCGGCGCCCACTCCACCGCCAGGGTCTGGGTCAGACTCAGCAGACCCGCCTTCGCTGCACCATACGCCGCCGTTCCCGGCGACGCGCGCAGGCCGCTCACGCTGGCGATGTTGATAATCGAACCACCCTCTTCCTGTAGCTGCATCACGGCGTTGGCGCGTTGAGCGAAATTCAGGGGCGCGATCAGATTCAGACGGATGATGGCTTCCGAGAAACGGGGGGAAACCGTGGCGGAATCGACGGCTGGAGCCCCGCCCGCGTTGTTGATCAGCAGGTCGAGACGGCCAAAGCGATCGGTGGTCGAAGCCACCACCCGCTCGATCTGATCGACCTCACGCACGTCCGCAGTCTCGAACCACGCCCGACGACCATTCGCCTCCGGAACCTCCTCCGGTTGGTTGCGGCTGCAGATCACCACCTGGGCGCCAGCTTCGAGAAAACGCAGCGTGATCCCGCGCCCGACTCCACGGCTCCCGCCCGTGACGATCACCACCTTGTTCGAGTAATCGAGCGGATCCGCCACGTTCGGGCCTAGAGTCCGATCCGCTGCGCGACGAGCTCGCGGTGATAAGTGGCGTCGCCGAGGAAGCTCTCGGTCGATTTCGCGCGCTTGAAGTACAGGTGGATGTCGTACTCCCAGGTAAAGCCTACGCCCCCGTGAATCTGGATCGCGTCCGCCGCACAGCGAAAATAGGTGTCGGAGCTCGTTACCTTCGCGAGCGAAGCCACCGTAGGCAGCTCTTCTCCACCCTCGGCTGCCACGCAGCCCGCGTAATAGCTGGCCGAACGGGCCGACTCGACGGCCACCAGCATGTCCGCGCACTTGTGCTTGATGGCCTGGAACGATCCGATCGGACGGCCGAACTGAACACGCTGCTTTGCATATTCCACCGAGAGATCCAGCACCTTCTGGGCGCCGCCCACCTGCTCTGCAGCCAGCGCCACCACAGCCAGGTCGAGGATCCGGGACAGCGCAGGCCCGGCCTCGCCGGGCTCGCCCATTAGCGCGCTGGGCGGTACGCGCACGTCGTTCAGCTCGACCTCGGCGAGCCGTCGGGTCGAATCGAGGGTCGGCACCGCGCGCCGTTCGAGACCGGCCGCCGTCGCGGGAACCGCAAAGAGGCTCACTCCCTCGTCGCCGCGCGAACCCTCTTGGCGAGCGGCCACGACCAAGAGGTCGGCACTCTGTCCATCGAGCACGAAGCACTTCTTGCCACGCAGGAGATAGTCAGCCCCGTCGGGCTGGGCGAGGGCTTCGATTCCCCCGACGTCCCAGCGTCCGCTCGCCTCGGTGTAGGCCAGCGTCGCGATCGTCTCCCCCTGAGCGATGCCCGGCAGATATTCCTGCTTCTGGGCTTCGCTCCCCGCAACCAGCAACGCGTTGCCGGCGAGGCAGACGCTCGAGAAGAAGGGCGCGCAGAGCAGCGATTCGCCCATCACCTCGAGCAATGCCACCAGCTCGACATAGCCGAGGCCGAGACCGCCGAACTCCTCCGGAACCATGATGGCCGGCCAGCCGAGCTCCGCTCCGATCTGCTTCCAGACCTGGGGATCGAAGCCGAGTGTGCTCTCCATGGCGCGCCGGATGTGCTGCGAATCCGAATGCTCTGCGAGAAAGCTCCGCGCCGTGGAGCGCAGCGCCTCCTGCTCTTCGTTGAACGCGAAGTCCACGGGCTAGGAGCCAAATACCTTCTGTGGAGCAGGAGCCTTCTTCAGCAGATCGTGGACGGCGGGGCCCACCTCGTCTGGCTCCCAGCGCGAGCCCTTGTCGACAACCGGGCCATCTCGCCAGCCGTCGGAGACACCGATCGAGCCGCCTTTGACCTCGAATACGCGGCCGGTTACTTCACGTGATTCGGCGCTACCCAACCAGACCACCAGGGGAGCGATGTTCTCCGGAGCGGCCTCGTCGAAGCTCCCGTCTTGGGGTGCCGCCATGGCCTCGGCGAAGAGCACCTCCGTCATACGGGTGCGGGCGGCGGGAGCGATCGCGTTGGAGGTCACGCCGTAGCGCGCGAGCTCGGCCGCCTGAACCAGCGTCAGAGCAGCGATTCCAGCCTTGGCTGCCGCGTAGTTCGACTGTCCCACAGAGCCCTGCAAACCCGCTCCCGAGCTCGTGTTGATGATGCGCGCGTCCACGGCCTCACCCGCCTTGGAACGCTCACGCCAGTACTCGGCGGCGTGTCGAGACACGCAGAAGTGACCCTTGAGGTGCACGCGGACCACGGCGTCCCACTCCTCCTCCGAGGTGCTGACGAACATCCGATCGCGCAGAAAGCCCGCATTGTTCACCACGCAGTCCAGACGCCCAAACGCGTCGAGGGCGGCTCGCACCAGGCGCGCCCCGCCCTCCCAGTCCGCCACGTCATCGCCGTTGATCACGGCTTCTCCGCCGATGGCGCGAATCTCGTCGGCAACCTCCGCGGCGGGACCGCTCGAACCACCACTACCGTCGAGTTCGGCCCCGAGATCGTTGACGACGACGCGCGCGCCCTGGCGGGCGAATTCGAGCGCGTGGGC
>CAXMOC010000246.1:0-5935 GCA_964194865.1 uncultured Opitutales bacterium
TAGCCCCGTTCCGTTAGCAGGGGTGCGCGTCGACGCGGCTCACGGCGAATGACTCGCCAATGGCTTGATGTGGGGCCAGACCTCGCGCTCGAACAGGCGCAGACCCTCCCAGGCGAATTCCGGATCGAGGCCACCCAGCAACGGGGCCAGATGAAACACCGAATTGGGCCCGAGCTCCTCCGCCAACGCAATCGCCTGCTCGGGCGTTACCACGCGATAGGCGCCGCTGGCCCGCAAGTCTTCGAGACGGGTCTTGGCCGCGAAGGGTCCGGCCGCGCGCCCGAAAGCCTCGATCGTCCATTCTGAATACGACTCCACGACGTGTTGGACGTGGGGAGCGATCCGGCTCCAGGCGGCGTCTGGATCCGTGGTCACGTGGATGTAGACCGGACCCAGCTTCATGCACGGGCCGGGATCCTCGCGCCCCAGCGCAAGACAGGCTTCCCGGTAGACGTCCCAGCTCTCTCCCTGGGGTGGGAAGTAGTAGTCCGCGATCTGCGCCGCCCGCCGTGCGACGGCGGGATGCGCGCCCCCCAGCCAGATCGGCGGCGGCGGCTTGGGTACCGGTGTGACCCGGACCTGGCGCCCGCGGTATTCGAATGGCTCACCGCTCCAGGCGCCGCGCAGGACCTCGATCGCCTCTTCGTAGAGCCGGCGGCGATCTTCGCGGCGCTTGCCGAACATCGCGAACTCGACGGGTCGGTAGCCGGCGCCGATGCCGACGACGAGGCGTCCGCCGGAGAGGATCTGCAGCACGGCTAGATCCTCGGCCAGCTTGATCGGATCGTAGAAGGGCGCCAGCAGTACCGACGGCCGAATTCGGATGCGTTGGGTGCGGGCCGCAGCGGCAGCCGCAAACACAAGCGGCGAAGGCAGGTAGCCATCGTCGGAGGCGTGGTGTTCGCCGATTCCCACGAAGTCGAATCCCAGCGCGTCGGCCCAGGCGCATTGATCCAGGGCCGCAGCGTAGAGCGCGCCGGCTGGAGCTCCGAAGGCGGGAGCCCTGAGGTCGAAGCTGATGGTGAACTCCACGACTGGGATCCTCCGCGGTGCGCCAGGGGAGTCATGCCCGGGGACACGCACGCCAGCGATGGCAGTGCGTTGGCCGCAGGCATTACGATACCGCTGTCTGCCGCGGCGGGAAGCTGGACCGCAGTCGCCAACGCAGCGCGAGGAGGAGTGGATGTTCGATCTCACAGGCAAGGTTGCTCTGGTAACGGGCGCGGGCCGCAACGTCGGAGCCGGAATCGCAGAGCTGCTCTCGCAACGGGGAGCGAAGCTGGCCGTGAACGATCTGTTCGAAGACCGGGCGAAGCAGACCGTGGCTCGCATCACGGATGCCGGCGGCACCGCGGTGACGGCGGCGTTCGACGTGACCGAGGCCGAGTCCGTTGGGGTCGGCGTCGCCCATGTGGAGCAGATGCTCGGGCCGATCGACATCCTGGTGAACAACGCTGGGGTGCCCGTCGAGATGGATGTGATGCCGTTCGGCGAGATGGACCCCGCGCTTTGGAATAAATACATCGACCTCAATCTCTACGGGGTGCTTCACTGCGCGAAGACCGTCCTGGCGGGAATGGTCGAGCGTGGCTGGGGCCGCATCGTGACGATCTCTTCGGGCGCAGGTCAAACCGGCATCGCCATGGGGGTTGCGCTCTACGGAGCCGGGAAGGCGGCGGGCATCGGTTTTACGCGGCACCTGGCGCTCGAGGTCGCCGGCAGCGGTGTGACGGTCAACTGTGTGGCTCTCGGTCTGATGGCTCACGTGGGCGATACCGAATTGACCCGACAGATGGCCGCCACGGTTCCCGTCGGCCGGCTGGGGACACCCGAAGATGCCGGATCGGCCGTCGTCTACCTCGCCTCCGAAGAGGCGAGCTGGGTGACCGGCCAGACACTGGGAGTCAACGGGGGCTCCCATACTCCATGATCCATCACGGGGTGAGGCATTCCTCGGGGCTGGTTGGGCGGTTCAGCTCTTCGCGTCGGCCTCGTGTCGATTCGAGCTGGCGAGGCGGATGCCGGCGAGCTCCAGGCCCGAGATCAGGGAGTTGCGCAGCTCGCGGGGGTCGATGACGTCGTCGTAGGTCATGCCCTCCGCCATGGCCCACGGGCCCGACGCTTGAGCTCGCTCGGCGAGTTGCTGTTGATCCTCGTCCAGCTTGGCAGAGCGCCCGCCTGAACCCGCCGGCATCGAGCCCATCGTCACGGCCGGAAAAGCCAGGGTGAGCGTCTGATCGTCGAAGGGGTTCTGGGCCATCGTCGTGGAACCGAAGCCGAAAGACTTGCGCAGGGTCACGTGGAGCTTCGGCACCCGAGCGCGTCGCTGGGCTCGAAACATCTTGCCCCCCCACTTGAGGATGCCCTCGCGCTCGGCGCGCTTGCCAGCGAGCACGCCCGGATTGTCGGCGAGAAAGATCAGGGGAAGGTTGAACTGGTCGGCGATCTCGATGAAGTCCATCGCCTTGATGGCCGCCTGGCTGTCCAGTGCACCGGCGCGAACCGACGGCTCGTTCGCGATGATCGCCACCGCCCGACCCCCGAGGAAAGCGAGCGCGGTGATCAAGGTGGCTCCGTAGCGCGGCTGGACCTCGAGCCAGTCCCCGGCATCGACCAGCAGCTCGATCACCCGGCTCATCCGGTAGGGCTTGCGGCTGTCGGGCGGCACCAGTTCCAGGATGGCGTCCAGCCGCCGGGGGCCCGCATCTGGGCCTGGGCGGCGCGGGGCCGCTTGCCAGCGGTTCTGCGGAAAGAAGGAGAGGTAGCGGCGGGCGAGGGCGATTGCGGCATCGTCGTCCGGCGTCACGTTGTGCGCGGTGCCAGCGACTTCGGCGCAGACTTCGGCGCCGCCGAGCTCTTCCTTGCTGATCTCCTGCCCGAGGGCGCCCCGCACCAGCGGCGGCCCACCGGTGAACATCGAAGCCGATTCGGTCATGACGGTGAAATCCGAAAGCGGTGATGTCAGGGCGCCGTGGCCGGCCGATGCGCCGAGCACCAGACACACCATCGGGATGTTCGCCGAGCAGTCGACCAGCGACAACAGATCGTTCGGAGTTCGCCCCCCGCCGCCGGTATCCGTCAGGCGATGGCCCGCGCCGTCCAGCATGAACACCAGGGGCACCCGTTCCTGTAGGGCGAGCTGGCAGATGCGGTAGCGCTTGGCCATCGAGCCTGAGCCGATCGAGCCACCGAGCACCGTGAAGTCCTCCGCGGCCGCGAAGACCGTGCGGCCGTCGATCTTGCCGAAGCCCGCCACCAGTGCATCGGCGGGCGTCGCCGTCCCCCCCACCAAGGCGCCCAGCTCGACGAAGCTGCCAGGGTCGAACAGAAGGTCGAGGCGGCTGCGCGCGTCGAGCTTCCCGCGCTTCGTCATCAGTCGTTCGATGCGCTCCGCGCCGCCCATCGCCCGCGCGGCTTGCTTGCGCCGTTCGAGCTCTTCGAGGTGACGGTCCCAGTCGCTCAAGCTCGCTCCGCTGCGATCATCGAATTAGGTCGGGATCGATCGAGCCGGTGCCGCCGCTGGGGCGCCGCCCACCCGCCGTTCCACCGGCTCGTCAGGGAATTCGCTCGAACGACTTCGCTGCGCCGCGGGCTCAAGTCGGGGGCAGGCGGAAGGCTTCGGCGTCCGCGGTGACACCGGTTCCCGCGCGGGCGATCAGCTGATCTGAGAGCGGCACATGCTTTTTCAGCTCTGGTGCAACCGCTCGGGCGAACAGGCGCAGGTTGGCCTCGGCATCGTCGTAGGGCATGCCGGCGTAGCTGAACACACCGATGAAAGCCTCTCCGCCGGTGCGCTTGACGGTGTCGACGATCTGCTCGTAGCACTGCTCCGGGGTGCCGAAGACCTGCAGGCCGAGAAAGAAATCGACCATCTCGTCGACGCCGCCAGGGCTGCTCATGCGTTCCTGCATCCCCTTGTAGGACTCGTAACCGCGCATCTTGGTCAAGTGATCCCCGACCAGCTCGTAGTGTCGGATTACCGAGTGGTAGTAGGCGCCGATGTAGCGCCGCGCACGTTCCTCCGCACGGTCGGCATTTTCGTCGCACAGCACCCAGCCGGCGACGATCGGGGGAGGTGCCTCGACTCCGTTCACCTGACGGAAGGTGCCGCGGTAGTCGTTCAGCTCCTGAACGACCAGCTCCCACGGCTTCTGGGGGATGATCAACAGCCCGACCCCGAGCTTGGCCATGATCTCCGAGGACTCGGGCGAAACGGCGGCCGCGTAGCTGCGACCTCGAAACGATTTGAACGGGCGGGGCCGGATTTCGCGGCGAGCCTGCTGGATGAATTGGCCGTCGAACTCGCAGTGGCCAGTCTCGAGACCCTCCAGCAGAACCTGGGCCGATTCGACGAAGATCGCTCGGCTGTCCGCCTGCTCGACTCCGAATCCCTCGAACTCGACGCGACCCAGCCCGCGGCCGATGCCCAGGATGAAGCGGCCGTTCGAGAGGTGATCGAGGACCGACACCTGCTCGGCGACCCGAATCGGATCGTGCCAGGGGAGTACCACGACCATCGATCCCAGCTGGATCTTCTCGGTGCGACCCGCAAAGTAGGTCAGGTATTGCAGCACGTCTGGACACATCGTGTAGTCGGTGAAGTGGTGCTCGACCCCCCAGAGTGACTCGAAACCCAGCGGCTCGGCGAGGTCGCCGAAGCGCAGCTCGTTTTGGTAGACGTTGCGGTCGGTGCGTCCTTCGCCTTCCCCTTGAAAGACGATCGCCATTCCCACGTGCATGGGTCCTCCCCGTCGGCGTACCGATCCTCGAATGCCTCTGGTTCGCTCCCCGACGATAGCGCGTGCCGACGGGGCGGGGCCCAGGACGAGTCACCGGTTCTGGTAGGCTTGCGCGTTCCGGGAGTCATCGATCCGGGAGTCGTTCTTCCGGACGTCATGGCCGGGAGCGAGGGGAGATCCATGGAAAAGGTACTGATCACCGGCGCGAACTCTGGAATTGGCAGGGCGACCGCGCTGCGGCTGGCGTCAGCGGGCTATCGGGTGTTCGGCGCGATGCGCGATACCGCCAAGGCCACCAAGCTGCTGGGCCTGGCCGCCGAACGCGGCTGCGAGGTGGAGCCGATCGAGCTCGACGTCACCAGCGAGGCTTCCGTCCGCGCAGCGATCGCGAGGGTCGGACCGCTGGACGTGTTGATCAACAACGCGGGAATTGGCTGGAACGCCACCACCGAGGACGTAGATATCGATGCCGCCAAGGTGGTGTTCGAGACCAACTACTGGGGCGTAGTTCGCTGTATCCAGGCGGCGCTGCCCCAGATGCGCGAGCGGGGTGCCGGCCACATCGTCAACATCAGCTCCATCGCGGGACGCATCGCGGCCATCGGCCAGACCGTCTACGCCTCGTCGAAGTGGGCGCTCGAATGCCTCAGTGAGAATCTCGCCCAGGAGGTGCGGCCCTTCGGGGTTCGCGTCACGGTGATCGAGCCCGGCGTCACGCGCACGGCGATTCTGCCCAAGAACATCGGTTACCCGGAGCCCACCGCCTACGAGCCCGCCTATCGACGCATGCTGCAGTTCTATGCCAAGGGAATCGAAGCCGACATTTCGGCAGACGTGGTGGCGGAGACGGTTCACGGCGCCTTGAGCGATCCGACGCCTCAGCTCCGCTACACCTGTGCTTGGGGGGGAGCCGAGCTTTCCTTGGGGAGAGCGCGCATGTCGGACGCGCAGTGGGTGGCGCTCGGCGACGCGCCCTCGGACGAGGACTACTACAAGGATTTCGAGCGGCTGTTCGGCCTCGACCTTCGCACGACCTGAGACGCGGCGCCTCGACGGCCTCGGATCACGACTCCGCGTCGGGCTGGGCGTCCGGTGCGGCCTGGGCGAAGGCGGCGAGCCTCGTGCAGTGCTCGTCGATTCGGCGCACGGTTGGAAAGCTGGAGAGATCACAGCCGAAACGCCGGGCGTTGTAGACC
>CAXMOC010000247.1:0-19395 GCA_964194865.1 uncultured Opitutales bacterium
GTCGTTGCGGTGGGCCGTCCGGCGCCGCGGACCACCCGGCAGCGCGGATCGACCTCGTCGATCAGGAGGTCGCACAGCTCCTCGACCCCGTGATTCTCCTCGACCACCACCTCGGTGGCGCCGCCGTCGAAAGCCCCCGCCACGGCGGCGTTGGCGTCGAGCGTCATGAGGCCTCGATTGCGCTCGAAGTCGATTCCCTGGGTGACCACGTCCGCCCAGCGAACCAAGCCCGAGATCCCCTCCATGTCGACGCTGACGAAGACTTTCACGGCGCCCGAGCGTAGCAGCGGAGCGCCAGATCAACCCAGTGAGGGGGGGGCCGTGGCGCTCGCCATTCTGTTGGCCGCGGCGAGCGCGATGTCCGAGATTCCGCGCCGCGGTTTCAGGAGCTTGGAAATACCACGACGGAGCGCGCGCCTTCACCGCGGCCGAGCGCTTCCAGGGCGTCGTCTACGTCCTCTAGACCGATGCGCTGGGTGATCATCGGGTCGAGCAGGAGCTCGCCCTGTTCGTAGAGCTCCACGTAGCGCGGAATGTCACGACGCGGGTCCGAAGATCCGTAGACCGAGCCGCCGATCTGCTTCTGCTGAAAGAAGCCACCCACACGGATCGCGACGCTGTCGCGCGCGCTCGGCATGCCCACCACGATGGCGCTGCCGGTGGGTCGAAGCAGACTCCAGGCCTGCTCGATCGTCCCAACCCGACCCAGGGCCTCGAATGCGTAGTGGACGCCGAAGCGGGTGATCTTTTGCACGACGCTTCGCGCGTCTTCCGCGGCTGGATCGACGGCGTGGGTGGCGCCCAGGGTCAGTGCGAGCTCGCGCTTTTCCGCGACCGGATCGATGGCGATGATCGTGGCCGCCGACGCGAGGCGGGCGCCCTGAACAATCGAGAGCCCCACGCCACCGCAGCCGATCACCGCGACCGAGGCGCCGGCTTCGACCTGGGCGGTGTTGAACACCGCGCCCAGGCCCGTCGTAACACCACAGCCGATCAGGCAGACCCTGTCCAAGGCTGCGCTTCGCGGGATTGGGATGGCCGCACCCGCCGGGATGACGGCGCGCTCCGCGAAGGAGGCCACGCCGCAGAGCTGGTGAACCACCTCTCTGCCGCGCCTCAGCCGCGTTGTGCCGTCGAGGAGCGTCGAGCGCCCCATGGTGTGACTCATCTGGAAGCAGAGAAACGGTTTGCCCTCACGACACATCGGACAGTTGCCGCAATCCGGTGTCAGCGAAGCCACCACGTGATCGCCCACCGCCACGTGCTCGACACCTTCGCCGACGGCTTCGACGATTCCCGCAGCTTCGTGGCCGAGCACCACGGGTACCGGAGAGCGGAGGATTCCATGTGCGGTCGAGTAATCGCTGTGGCAGACGCCGCTGGCGGCCACGCGAAACGCCACCTCGTCCTTGCCGGGCGGCTGGATCTCGAGCTCCTGAACGACGAGGGGCCGATCGATCGCCTCGAGAACCGCGGCCTTCATGGGTTTTCGCGGGACAGTTCGAGCGGCCGAACATAGGGTAGGGCGACTTCGTGGGTGACCGGCTCGAGCTCGACTTCCACTCGCTGACCGAGTTCGATCGCCTGTGGCTCGACGCCCCGCAGCCGACTGACCATTCGCACGCCTTCGTCCATCTCGACGACGACGATGGCGAAGGGAGCTTCCGCCGCGAAGGCGGGATGCGGCGATTGGTGGGTCACGGTCCAGCTGAAAATGCTCCCGCGCCCGCTGGAAGCTTGCCAGGACCACTCCTGCGAGCCGCAAGCCGCGCACAAGTGGCGCGGCTGATGTCGCCACGCCTGGCAGTCGTCGCAGCGTTGGAAGCAGAGCTGACCGCGTGCGCAGTTTTCGAAGAAGCCAGCGTTCAGACCTTCGGGCTTCGGTTCCGGCTTGGGGGTGGCAGCGCTCATCAGCCCCTTCCCAGGATTGCCAGGCTGCCGTCGCCGAAGTCGCCCCAACCCGTGACTACGCCAAGCTTTGCGCCTTTGACTTGTGCCGCCCCCGCTTCCCCACGTAGCTGCCGAGTGGCTTCCACGACGTGGTTCAAGCCCCAGACGTGGGCCTGGGAGAGCATGCCGCCGTGGGTGTTCAAAGGGAATTGTCCGCCCAGCTCGATCCGTCCATCGCGCACGAACGCACCCGCTTCGCCGCGTTCGCACAGGCCGAGCGCTTCGAGCTGGAGCAATACGACGTAGGTGAAACAGTCGTAGATCTGCAGGAAGTCGACATCGGACGCAGAGAGTCCGGCCATACCGAAGGCCTTGGGCGCCGCCATGCTCAGGCCAATCCGAAACGGATCCGCGCGGTTCGTGATGTCGTCCGCGGGGTAGGGGTGTCCTTCGGCGGCTCCGAGAATCACGACCGGCCGCTTAGCCAGATCGCGCGCGCGATCAGCGCCGCTGACCAGCACCGCGCAGGCACCGTCAGTCTCGAGGCAGCAATCGAAGAGTCGGAACGGCTCCGAGATGAAACGCGAGGCGAGATACTCGTCCATCGAGAGCGGCTTGCCGCGCATGACGGCGCGCTCGTTCAGCTGGGCGTGGTTTCGACACGCCAGCGCCACCGCACCCATGTCTTCTGGGCGGGTTCCAAAGAGCTTCATGTGGCGCATCGCGAGCCAGGCGTAGAACTGCACGGGTGCCAGCGCCCCGAACGGCAGATAGAAATCGCGTAGGGTGGCTGTCATTGCGGAATGCCCGACGTGCTCCCGAGGGCGCTTGTGGCCGGGTCGCGAACGCATCGCCGAGTAGCCGTTCCAGCCGAAGACGATCAGCACGTTGGAGGCAATTCCGGTGGCGATCGCCATGGCGGCGCTCTGCAGGGCCGCGGTGGGGCTGGCTCCGCCCATGTGAACCGTGACGCTGTAGCGCAGATCTTCGATCCCCAGATTCGCGGCCAGCTCCTCCGGTGTCGTCGCGATCGGAGGGGGTATGAGCCCGTCGATTTCTCGAGCCGAGAGTCCTGCGTCTTCGATCGCCGACCGAGCCGCTTCCAGCATCATTTCCAGCGCCGAACGCTCGGATCCCCGGACGTAGTCCGTCTCTCCCACGCCCACGATCGCTGCGCGAGACGCGAAGCTCATTTGGACCTACCCGTGGCGGCTGGATAGGGCGGATCCGCCAGCGTGCGGATGAAGGCGACGACATTGCGAATCTGCTGATCCGATAGCGAGCCGCCGAAGGGCGCCATCATGGCCGACTTGCCCACCGGCGTGCCGCCGAACTTGATCACCTGGAAGAGGTAGTCGTCGGTCAGGGCATTCATGTAGGCGCCGTCGCCATGCTGGGCGGGTTTGGGATCCAGAGCCTGCGCAACGGGTCCATCTCCATCACCGGTCGGGCCGTGACAGGACGCGCACAGCGTCTGGTAGTCGACCTTGCCGAGCTCGACGTTTCCGGTTCCCTCGGCAGCCGGAGTCTGCTTGGGCGGGCTGTCGGGCCTGGGAGTGGTATCGGTGGGCGCTGACGGCTCCGGAGCCGGTGGCGCTGCGGTCCGGTCGGGCTTGGGCTGAGTCGTCTGGCGATCGTCAGCCGAGTCTTTGCACGCCGCAGTCAGCGCCAGGATCGCTGCGACGATCACCAACGGCCCGTTGTTCACGATTCGACTCATGGACAGAGACTCTCAGCGGCTTGGAACGCCTCGCGCAGCTCGTCGTAGTCTCGCGTGACGGGAAACTGCGGGAACTCCTTGACGACGTTGTCCGGTGGCCGAAAGAGGATGCCGGCGTCGGCCGCGATCAACATGGAGGTGTCGTTGTAGGAATCGCCGGATGCGATGACATTGAAGTTGAGGGCGCGCAGAGCCTCGACGCTCTGGCGCTTCTGATCGGCGAGGCGCAGGTGGTAGTCGACGATCCGGCCTTGCGGATCTACTTCGAGGTCGTGACAGAAGAGGGTCGGAAACGCCAGCTGTCGCATCAGCGGAGCAGCGAACTGGTAGAACGTGTCCGACAGGATCAGCAGCTGGTAGCGCTCGCGGACCCAATCCAGGAACTCTCCCGCCCCGGGAAGAGGGCTCAGCGTGGAGATGACTTCCTGGATCTTGGGCAGCCCGAGGCCGTGCTGGCTGAGGATTTCCAGGCGCTGCTTCATCAACACGTCGTAGTCCGGCTCGTCTCGGGTCGTGCGGCGCAGGGCTTCGATTCCGGTTCGCTCCGCGACGTTGATCCAGATCTCGGGAACCAGCACCCCCTCCAGATCCAGACACGCGACAATCACTGAAACTCCCCAATCATGCGGTCGTTTCGGAAGCACGCCCGAAACGGCTCGGGTTGTCTACCACAAAGCGGGGGCTGCGACCGGCTCTGGCGAACGCCGCGCCGAGGATCGGCATCTACCTGGGAACCAGCGGGTTCGATACGATGGCTGGAATGCTTTTTCTCCAGCTAAATCGGCTCGTTTCCCGAGCCGGCGCGGTACTGATGCTGGCCTGGCTGGCGCCGCTGGCGGGCTGCACGCTCGAGGACGAGGAGAACCACGGGTCTTTCGAGCGGGTTCCGACCGTCGAGATCCAGCGCCTCGAGCCGGAGTTGCTGCGCGATACGGCTCTGTTTGGAGGTCAGCTCGGCTCCGAATCCAGCGTCATGCTCAAATCCGAGGTCGAGGGGATCGTCGCGGCGATCGAGTTCCAGGAGGGCCAACGGGTCGAAGAAGGAGCCGTCCTGGTTCGACTGCGCAGCGACGAGCAGGGCGCGCGGCTGCGTGAGGCCGAGGCCAACCTCTCCTTGGCGGTCGCCGATGCGAAGCGAGCCGAACAGCTGATCACCCGAAACGCGACCGCCCAGTCCAAGCGCGACCAAGCGGTTGCAAAGCTCGGTGTTGCCCAGGCACGGCTGGAGCTGGCCCGCGTCGCGTTGCGACGCACGCGGATTCGGGCGCCCTTCGATGGCGTCGTGGGTATGCGGCTCGTGGCGCCCGGCGATCTCGTCACCGACAAGGACTCCCTGGTGCAGATCGACGCGGTCGATCGGCTGCAGGCCTACTTCGCGATGTCGGAGTTCCTCCTGCCCTTTGCCAAGGTGGGCTTCCCGGTGGAGGTGATGGTGTCGCCCTATCCCGGGGAGCGTTTCCCGGGGAAGGTGTTCTTCGTTTCGCCGACCCTAGAAACCAATTCACGGCGGATCATGGTCAAGGCCTGGGTTCCGAACGGGCACGGAAAGCTCGCGGCCGGCCTCTACGCCAACATCGAAGTGGAGATTCGTCGCAAGGACGACGCCCTGATCCTTCCCGAGTCCGCGGTGGTGGCGGATCGCCTCGGCACCTTCGTCTGGCGAATTGACGACGACGAACTCGCCGAGCGGGTGGCGATCGAGGTGGGCCTGAGGAAGGAAGGCAAGGTCGAGGTGACTCGCGGGCTACACGCTGGGGATCGGATCGTCACGGCGGGCACCCACAAAGTGAGCGTCGGCAAGAAGGTCGCCACTGCGGCGCCATTGCCGTCCGGGCAGGCGAGCGCTCAAACGGAGGGAGAAGCGGGAGAAGGCACTTGAGGATCTCCGAGGTCTGCATCAATCGCCCGGTACTGGCCTCGGTGATGTCGCTGGTGATCGCGTTGTTCGGGTTCATCAGTCTGACGCGGCTGCAGAATCGCGAGCTGCCCGCCATCGATCCACCGGTCGTGTCGGTGACCACGATCTTTCCCGGGGCCGCTCCCGAAGTGGTCGAAACGTCGGTGACCGACCCGCTCGAGGACCAGGTCAACGGCATCGAAGGGGTGAAGCACGTCATTTCGATCAGCCGCGAACAGGTCTCGATCATCACCATCGAATTCGAGCTCTCGCGCGACCTGGAAGCTGCCACCAACGATGTTCGCGATCGGGTTTCGCGGGCGCGGCGCGATCTGCCCGAAGAGGTCAATGACCCGGTGGTCGCCAAGCGCGACTCCGACTCCCGGGCGGTGATCTGGCTTGCGCTCTCCGGCGAGCTCTACGATCAAGTCGAGCTCACTTCGATCGCCGACAAGCTGCTGGTCGACCAATTGAGCAAACAAACCGGCGTCGCCTCCGTCATCGTCGGCGGCGAACGACGCTTCGCCATGCGGGTATGGCTCGACAACCGCCGGCTGGCCGCACACAACCTCACTACCGAAGACGTGGCGGCCGCACTTCTCCGAGAAAATGTCGACATTCCCTCGGGACGGCTGGAGTCGAGCAACATGGAGTTCACCGTCCGCAGCCAGGGTGAGCTCAAGACGGTGGAAGGCTTCGAGAACCTGATCGTGGCCAACGTGAGCGGCTCTGCGGTGCGTCTGCGCGATCTCGCACAGATCGAGGTGGGCGCCGAGAGCGTCCGCAAGCTGGTTCGCTACAACGGGGTTCCAGCGATTGGGCTGGGCGTGGTCAAGCAGTCGACCGCCAACACGCTGGACGTGGCCGACGCGGTGAAGGCCGAGCTCGCCGACCTCCAGCGCGCGCTGCCGCCCGGCGCCACGCTCGAGATCGCCTTCGACGGGTCGCGTTTCATCCGTCAGTCGATCCGAGACGTAACGACGACGATCTTCGAAGCCATCATCCTCGTGGTTCTGGTGATCTACATATTTCTCCGCTCCTTCCGCGCCACCCTCATCCCGGCGCTAGCCATTCCGGTCTCGATTCTCGGCGCTTTCGCGTTCCTCTACTTCGCCGGCTTCACGATCAACACGCTGACGCTGCTGGGAATTACGCTCGCGATCGGACTGGTGGTGGACGACGCCATCGTCGTTCTGGAGAACATCACCCGCTGGATGGAGCAGGGAACTCCGCCCCTCGAGGCCGCACAACGCGGCATGAATGAGATCTCCTTCGCGGTGGTCGCGGCAACGGTTTCGGCGGTGGCGGTATTCCTGCCACTTTCGTTTCTCACCGACACGACGGGCCGCCTCTTCCGGGAGTTCGCAGTGACGGTGGCTGCCGCGCTGGCCGTGTCGGGCTTCGTCGCCGTGACACTCTCGCCGGCGCTCTGCGCGCTGGTGGTCCGGCGTGGGCCTACGGAGACCGGGATCAAGGGCGTGCTGGCGCGCATGGTCGAGCGGGTGTCGTCGGCCTATGGCTCGATGCTGCGCCCCGTGTTGCGGCGTCCGGGGCTGTTCGTGGGCGCGGGCTTCGTCTGGCTGGGACTGGGTGTGGTGCTCTGGGGACTGATCGACGAGGAGCTGATCCCGAAGTCCGATCGTGGCTACGTGCTGGTCTGGACCCAGGCGCCCGAGGGCAGCACGATCGAGTACATGGACCGCTATCAGAAAGCCGCCGAGGAGCTGATGAGCGCAGTGCCCGAGGTCGATCACGTCTTCTCGATCATCGCGCTCGGCCTGGGCACTCCAGGACTGGTCAATCAGGGTCTGCTCATTACCAGCCTCAGCCCGGTCGATCAGCGCGAGCGCGACCAGGAGGACATCGCCAAGAGCGTGCGACCGCAGCTCGGGAAGGTTGCTGGCATCAAGGCCTTTGCCAGCACTCCCTCGCCACTCTCGGGCTTCATGGCGTCACCGGTGGCCTTCGCGATCGAGGGCGAGGATCTTCCCCAGCTTGCCCAGTACGCGGCGGAGATCGAGCAGCGCATCGACGCCCACGGTGGCTTCGGTCGCATCCAGACCAACCTCTACCTCAACAAGCCCCAGCTCGAGGTGGAGATCGATCGCGATCGTGCCAGTGACCTCGGCGTCTCGGTCCGATCCATTGCGACTTCGCTGCAGACCCTCCTGGGTGGTCTCGATTTGTCCACCTTCAAGCTCGATGGGGAAACCTACAACGTGATGGTCCAGGTGGGGCGCGAGGAGCGAAACGATCCGCGGGACATTCTCGAGTACTCGGTGCGCGGCAATGATGGGCTCTTGATCCCTCTTTCGTCACTCGTCAAGACGCGCGAGTCGACGGCACCTCGGGAGATTCCGCACTACAACCGGCAGCGTTCGGTCACGGTGTCCGTCGATCTGGAGAAGGGTGACCTTCCGCAGGGAGAAGCGATCCAAATCGCCAACTCGATTGCGAGGGACGTTCTACCGGAGGACTACCGGATTGCCTTCACCGGCGAAGCCGAGAAGTTCATCGAGAGTGGCAACTCTCTGGCGTTCGCGTACGTACTGGCGATTCTCGTGGTGTATCTCGTGCTCGCCGCGCAGTTCGAGAGCTTCGTCCACCCGATCACGATCCTGGTGGCCGTAGCCTTCTCCTTCACCGGGGCGCTCGTTGCGCTGCTCGTAACGGCGACGTTGAACAACCTCGGGCTGATCGGTCTACCCGGTACCCTCAATCTCTACAGCAAGATCGGCTTGGTGATGTTGGTGGGCCTGGTGACGAAGAATTCGATCCTGATCGTCGAGTTCGCCAACCAGCTGCGCGACCGGGGCCTTCCGCTCGCAGAGGCCATCAGCCAGGCCTCTCAAACGCGTTTCCGGCCGATCTTGATGACCGCCTTGGCCACGATGGTCGGAATTGCGCCCATCGCTGTGGGCAGTGGCGCCGGTGGAGACTCTCGCGCTCCCCTGGGCATCGCCGTAGCGGGTGGCATGTTCTTTTCGACTCTGCTGACGTTCTTCATCGTGCCGGCCACCTATCTCACGATCGAACGGGCACGCGAGGGCTTTCGCAGTCGCAGAGCCAGCCTCGCAACGCCCGCTGCGGTTGCCGGTGGCCGCTAGTGGCGTCGCAGCGGGCCCGACTCCCCCAATTCTCTCTCCTCTGACGCGGTGAAGTAGCCGAAACCGTTCTTCTGGAGGTGATGTGAGCGAGCTCGAGGCAATCGTCTTGGGACTGGTTCAGGGGCTCACGGAGTTTCTGCCGGTCTCCAGCTCGGGCCACCTGGTGGTGCTGCAATCCTTGTTCGGGGGGGGCCTCCAAGGAGTAGTCGTCGAGGTTGCGTTTCACGTCGCCACTCTGGGTTCGGTGTTGCTCGTCTATCGACGCCGGGTGGCCGGCTTGATCGTGGGGACGCTTCAGCGTGACGCCGAGAGCCTGCAGTACGTCGGCAAGCTCGCGGTGGCGACGCTCCCGGCCGTTGCGTTCGTTCTGATGGCGGGCGACTTCTTGGAAGCCCAGCTCGAATCTCCAGTGGTGGCCGGCGTCGGTCTGCTGCTGACGGGGTCGATTCTCTGGACCACCCGCCGAAATACCTTGCGCGCCCACGCGTCGACACTCAGCTGGGGGGCCGCATTGCTGATCGGATGCGCGCAGGCGTGTGCGATCCTACCCGGAATTTCGCGAAGCGGAGCGACGGTGGCGACGGCCCTCGCACTGGGGGTTGCACCGGCGGCAGCAGCGGAGTTCTCGTTCCTGATGAGTGTCATCGCCATCCTGGGTGCTGCCGTGCGTGAACTTCCAGAGCTCACGAGCCTGGCTCCCGAGCTGGTTGCGCCGTTGATCTTGGGCGCGCTGGCAGCGCTGGTCTCCGGCATCGGTGCCATCTGGCTCTTCGTCCGCCTGCTCGAGCGCCGAGGCTTCTACTACTTTGCCTACTACACCTGGGCGGCGGGCGCCGCGGTACTGGTCGGGTGGACTCTGACTGGCGGTTGGTAGCCGCGCGTGAACGGCTTGCGTGCGGACGGGGGCTACGACGACCGTGCGCGTTCGGATCGGCGCCATTCCCCTCGCGTTTCTCAACACCGAGGGGCGTCGCCGCGCCGTGCCTCTCCACGATCTCCACCACGTGCTTACGGGCTACGCGACCCATCTGGTCGGAGAGGCTGAGATTGGAGCCTGGGAGGTAGCCTCGGGCTGTGGTCGTCATTGGGCCGCGTGGCACCTCAATCTGCTCGTGACGGGCTTCGTGCTGGTGTTTGCTCCGGGTGCGCTGTTTCGGGCATTCGTTCGCGGCCGCCACACGCGCAACCTGTACCGCAATCAGTACGACGACTCGCTGCTCGATCGACCCTTGAATGCGACGCGCCGCGAGCTGGGCCTACAAGCGGCGACAACTGGGCCCGAGCTGGCCGATCGCTTCGCCTTCATCGGCTGGGCCGGCGTGGCTGTGGCGCTGGTGTGGGGGCCGATCGCGCATCTGGTGATCGGCTGGCAGCTGCTGAACTAGGGCCCCGCTCGGGCCGACGAGCTGCCGGGCGAGGTGTCGGTCTGGGTTAGGACGCTGCCCGAGCTGCAGCGGCCTCCGCGATCCAGACGCTGGGTGGGCGGGACTCGAGCGAAGGCAAGACTGCGTCTGCGGCCTCGAAGCTGAGCGTTCTGGTCATCGGCCCCGGTACGGCGATGCAGTAGAGCCCAGCGGCTTTGGCGGCGGCGACGCCGTTTGGTGAGTCTTCCAGGGCGATGACCTCCCGCGGGTCGACTCCCAGTAGCTCGACCGCGCGCAGGTAGAGGTCGGGTGCGGGTTTGGCCGCGTCGACTCGATCGGCCGTAACGATCTGCTCGAAGAAGTGGCGCAGCCCCAGCCGCTCGACGTGGGGGTCGACCCATTCCATCGGTGAGCTGGAGGCGATCGCCAGCTGCATTCCCTGATCGCGGGCGTGCTCCAGGCATGAGGAAACGCCCGGCATCTCCCCGAGCTGCGCGAGCTGGTGGTCGCGAAACCGTCGTCGTTGCCGCTGAAGTCGCTCGACGTCCAGCTCGGCTCCAGCATGTTGGCGAAGCTCCGCCAAGGGGTCGAAGTCCGAGCCATCGGTGCCGATCGCCGAGAGCCATCGATCTCGCGGCAAGACCCGCCCGTGATCCGAGTAGGCGATCTGCCAGGATTCGAAGACGCTGGTCTCGGTATCGAGAATCAAGCCGTCGAAGTCGAAGATCAACGCGCGTATCACGGCTGCGCGACCGACCGGCTCATTGCGGACGAGCCCATGCGCTCAGCTCGCGCGAGGCTCCATGCCGAAGCCGGAACCGAAGCCGGATCAGGGCTCGAGAATCGGGTGAAGACTTTGCGCGGGAACGGTCTCGCGCAGCTTCTTCAGGGCCCTGGCTTCGAGCTGCCGGACGCGTTCCCTCGAGAGACCGAGTGACTGGCCGATCTGCTCCAGGGTGTGCTCTTCCTCGCGCCCGAGTCCGTAGCGCAGCCGCAAGATCAGCTGCTCGCGGGCGGTCAGCGCACCGATCAGGAAACCGACCCCCGAACGCATGCGCTCGCCGTCGAGGCCGTGATCCGGCGCCTGAGACATCGAGTCGGCAACGAAATCTTCGAGGCGCTTTTCGGTTCCCGCAACCGACGACTCGAGCGAGATGGCCTCGCGCGACAGGAGATCGAGGGCCTCGATGACGCTGGTGTCCGTGCCCAGCTCGGGCGCCAACTCCGCGGGCGTGGGATCGCGGCCGAGCTTACCCGTCAGCTCCGCGCGCACTCGTTGGCTGCGCTGCAGCCGGTCGTGCACGTGAGAAGGCAAGCGGATGGTGCGCGAGTGATTCTGGATCGCTCGCACCAACGCTTGTCGAATCCACCACACCGCGTAGGTCGAGAACTTGAAGCCCCTGCGGTGATCGAACTTCTCCACCGCACGGATCAGGCCGAGGTTGCCCTCTTGGATCAGGTCGGGGAAGGACAGGCCGAGATTGCGGTAATCCTTGGCGATCGCGACGACGAGCTTCAGGTTGTGCTCGATGAAGCGGTTCTTCTCCCGGGTCATCCGCTCGTGGGCATCCTCGACCCGGCCGGACAGCTCCAGCAGTCGAGCTCGCGGAACGCCCGCCTCGATTTCCAGATCCTTGAACTTCTTCGTGCCGCGACGGGCTCGTCTCAGCCCCTTGCTGATCTGGATCACCTTCTGGCGCAGCTCAGCCAGCAGAACCAAGGAGAGGTGAGCCGCGTTGAGCTCCTTGACGATCTTCGCGTCGATCTTGGCAAGCTCCTTCTCGGCATTCTTGCTCTTCGGGATCGGCTTCTCCCGATTGGCCAGAAGGGTTCTCAAGCGCTTGACGGCGCGCTCGACCCGCGCGGCGATTTCTCCCGTCTCCTCGTCTCCTACCGACTCAGAGAGCTTGGCGCCGGTGTGGGAGAGCGCGCGCAACGCGTCCCACCGGGCCACGACGTGCCTTGCCGAGCACGGAATCGCGTACAGCGCCGAGCGCAGCTCGGCGGTCGCCGATTCGAGCTCCTTGGCGAGGATGACCTCTTCTTCGCGCTTCAGGGTTCGGGTGCCGCCGATCTCCTGGAAGTACGACTCCAGAGGCCGCCTCTCGCGCCCCGGATCCAGCTCGTCTGCGGCAATCGCCCTCGTGGCACCATCCGTCGTTGCGGTGGCCGCCGCCGCCGCCGCTTTCGGCGTTGCCGTTGCCGCCGGCGCCGCTTTCGGCGTTACCGCCGGCGCTGACTTCGCAGTCTTGCTCTTTTTCGTCTCTTGAAGCTTCACCAATTTTCCCTCGACTCCCCGGTACAACTCCGCCCGTGAAGGTCGGATACCGCCCGGGGCAATCTGGTTTCAACTATCTGAGCTCGAAGCCTTACGCCGTCGTTTCGCCCGAACTCCCGAGCAGGCAATCCGAACCATCCGAGAACGGATCGCATCGCTGCGACGTGAGAACGCTGGAGCAGACGGCATTGCGCCGCTTGCTGTCTCGGGGGGCAACCAACTGACCCGGCATTGTGAGTCTTCCGCCTTGAAATTACCAGAGCATTTCTCGGAATTTTGAATGAAGCTCGATCTGAATGGGTGGTTTTACACCCTATATGCTCTATCGGCGAAGCAGAGCTCTTCCCGGAGCAGCGATCTGTCCCATTTCTGGCCTCGAGCCGCCTGTGCAACCCAGTCGCAAAGGCCGCCGGAAGATCCCACCCCACGTCGTATGCCTCCATCTCACTGAGGGAGTGCCACAAGGTGCCTGTGGGGTGACGAATTCCCCCCGGGGAGCGCGACGAGAAGGTAGAGTACTGACCAGTCAGTTCTCAATCAGCCAGTTCTCAATTGGATGTGAAGTTGCCCCCCCTCGAATCCTCCAATCAACCACGTCTCTCGAGCCCTGACCAGCCGCCCCGCTCCCGATCGTCGGATGGTTCGGCGCAAACGCCAGCCCTGGAAAAGCGCCGCAGAATTCTCGAAGCGGCTCGGGCTGTCTGCGCTCGGTCTGGCTATGACGCCGCTCGGATGGACGAGATCGCCGCGCTCGCGCGCGTCTCCAAGGGCACGCTCTACAACTATTTCGAGAGCAAGCAGCACCTGTTTCTGTCCACGGTGCTGGAGTCGCACCTCGACTCGGAGCGGCGCCTCGACGCCCCGCCGAATCCCTCAGCGGACCCGTTGACTCAGCTCGATCACCTCCTCGGGTCGATGGCTGCGGTTCTCGAGGCCATCTCCGGCGACATGGCCGTGAACCTGCAGGTGTGGGGGGTGCTGGTACGAGATCCCGAAGGGCGCGAACGACTGCTTCAAGAGCTGCATCGTATCTACGCGGGACGGGCCGATTCGATCCGCGAGACACTCGCCGAAGGCCAGGCCAGAGGGGTTTTTCGCGCTGATCTCGACTTCGATACGGTGGCCACGGGCGTGATCGCGATTTTCGACGGCTTCGTCTACCGCAGCGTCTTCGACCCGGCTCACGCGAACCCAGCGGCGCTGCGCAGCTGCTTCGACGCGCTGATTCGCGATGCCGTCGTGGGTGGAGAGGCCGCCAACACTGCAGGGGCGTCCGATGCCTGAGACGGCCCGTCGGTCTCGGCTGCAAGGGCTGCTGGTGGCGGCGACCGTGGGTCTGGCGGCGGCTGGCACGCTTCTGTGTCAGACGGTGCCCCAGCCCGAGCTGCGAGCCGCGTCCGGAGAAGCTGCCTCGGTCCACCGGGTTTCGACCCAGCGCATCCGCTCCGTAGCAGTGCGGTCCCTGGCCGATGTCTCGGGAGTGTTGGAGGCGCGGCGAAGCTTGCAGCTGTTTGCCGAGACCCGGGGGCGGGTGATTTCGTTGGGCGCGGAGGAGCTGGATCGCGTGGAGGCGGACCAGGTCCTGTTGCGGATCGATCCGCTGCTTGCCGAGGTCGCCGTCGAGCAAGCCCAGGCCAGCGTCGCGCGAAGACGCAGCGAGCTCCTGTTGGCGCAGTCGAATCTGAAACGGCGCAGCTCGCTGGCAGATCGCGGTGCCGCCAGCGGGTCCGCGCTGGAAGACGCCATCTCTGTCGAACAGGTTGCCCAGGCAGCGCTGCGGGAAAGCCTCGCCGAAGTCCGGCGCGCGCAGGACGATCTCACCAAGAAGGTCATCCGGGCGCCCCTTGCCGGCGTCCTGCGGTCTTTCGATGTCGAGGAGGGTGAGTACGTTCGCGCCGGTCAGCCGCTCGGTGAGTTGCTGGATCTCGAGCGAGCCAAGGTTCGAATCGGCCTCTCGGATCGTGAAGTGGTCGCGGTTCGCTCGGGCCAGGCCGTGCGCATGCAGCTGGAGGCGTACCCAGAAGAGACTTTTCAAGGAGAGATCGCACGAGTTGGAGCGGCCTGGGACCTGGACACGAGAAAGTTTCCAGTCGAGATCGAGATCGACAATCCGGACGGTCGCCTGCTTCCCGGAATGATCGCCGAAGTCTCCTTCTATCTGGGAGAGTCGTCTACCGTTCAGGTCATTCCCCGCGACGCGGCCCTGAAGGAGTTTGGGCTTCGATTCGTCTACGTGGTCGGGAGCGCCCCAGACGGCTCGCAGCTCATCGCGCGCAAGCGGCGCATCACCGTGCGCCCCATGCCGTTTCGTCCCGCAGAGTTCGAGGTGCTGACCGGTCTCTCCGACGGCGAGGAGATTGCGACGAGCGGCGTTTCGGGCCTGCATGACGGCGACGCCGTGAGTCGGATCGGAGACGCCGGTTGAGCCTGCCCGCCTTCTCGGCTCGCCAGACGGTGCTGGTGAACCTGGTTTTCGTCCTCGTGATGGCGGCGGGAGTCCAGACCGCCCGACGGATTCCCGTCGATCTGTTCCCCGATATTTCCTTCAACAAGGCGAGCATCGCCACGATCTGGCGCGGCGCGTCTCCGGGCGAGGTCGAGCGGCTGCTGACCAAGAAGCTCGAAGACGAGATCCACGGAATCGTCGGGATCAAGGAGCTGATCAGCTACTCGAGTCAGGGGCTCTCGGAAATCGACATCGACTGGCAGGAAGGGCTCTCTGATCTGGAATACCAGGCCGCCCTCAACGACCTGCGCGCTGCCATCGACCGTGTCGACGACATGCCGAGCGACGCCGAGCAGCCCATCGTGCGCGAGCTCTCGGTCTCCGAGGTCTACAACATCTGCCTGGTGGCGCTGACAGACCAAGGTGGTGTGGGCGAGTTTACTCTTCGAGAAGTTGCCCGCGATCTCAGCGATCGCCTCGAACGACTTTCGGGGGTGCGCAGGGCAGAACTCCGCGGTGAGCGCGAGCGCGAACTTCGGGTGCTGGTCGACAAGTTTCGCGCCCATCAGTACGACCTGACCCTCACGGAGATCAGCGCAGTCATTGCCAGCAACAATCAGAATTTCGCTGGCGGATCCTTTACCAATCCAGCCAATCAGGAGGTCACGGTACGTGGACTCGGGCAGTTCGCGTCAGCGTCGGAGCTGGCCGATACCGTCGTCAAGAAGAACCAGGATGGCAGTCACGTCCTCCTGAAGGACGTGGCCGAGGTCGTCGAGGGCTTCAGGAAGCGTCGCATGATCGGACGCTACGACGATCAGCCGGCGATCAGTCTGGGCATCTCGAAAGACGCGGATGCCGACATCATCGATACGGTGGCCCGCGTTCGATCTGCGGTGGCTGATTATCGCGATCAGCTGCCCGCGGGAATCGCTGCCACGGTCACCTGGGACGGCGCGGAGAAGGTGGCCGTTCGCATGCAGATGATCCGGTCCAATCTGCTCCTCGGTGTGGTCTTCGTGGTTTTCGTACTGTGGCTTTCTGTGGGTTTTCGCAACGCGATGCTGGCCATCGTCGGCGTGCCCTTCGCGTTTCTCACCGGCTTGATCCTCTTCCCCTTCTTCGATCTCACCATCAATGCCCTGTCTCTCGTTGGGTTCGTGATGATGTCGGGGATGCTCGTGGACGACGCGATCATCGTACTCGAGAACATCTATCGGCACGTCGAGGACGGAGAGCCCGTGTTGGAGGCGGTCGTTCGAGGCACCGAGGAGGTGATGTGGCCCGTGGTCGCCGCGATTGCAACGACCGTGGCTGCATTCATCCCCATGCTGATGGTGACCGGTACCTCGGGCGAGTTCATGTCCATCCTTCCGAAGACGACGATCGTCTGCCTGCTGGGATCGCTGATCGAGGCGATGATGATCCTGCCCGCACATTACGTCCACTTCGGGCCTCGAAAGCGCGCCGTCGCGGCGGATTCGGGTGATGGCGCCTCTCGAAGCAGCCCCGGGTTCGCGCCGGTCGGCCGGGGTATCGACCGCCTCCGGACCGCATTTCTCCGCGCTCAGGATGCCGTGCTCGATCACCGGTACGTGTTTCTGGCACTGAGTGCCGCCGCTCTCTACTTCGCGATCGGCCTGGCGCGCCACATTCCGGTGGACCTTTTCCCGAGCGACTACGACCAGATCATGATCACGGTAGAGGCGCCGACCGACTTCGGCATCGATCAGACCAATGAGGTCGTGCTCGGAATCGAGCGCGCGCTGGGCCCGGTTCGTCACGAGTTGACCGACGTTTCGACGTGGGTCGGAATGGCGGTCAACCCGGAGGATCAACGGCCGCTCTTCGGCGTGAACTACGGAATTCTCTATACCAGCTTTCCGAATACCCCGGATAATGTCGCGAACCCGGCACGCGTGCTTCACCTGATCCGAGACGTCCTGGCCGCCCATCACGCGAAGCATCCCGAGCAGATCAAGAACCTTCGCGTCGTTCCCCCTCGCAACGGTCCGCTCATTGGCAAGCCAATCGCGATTCGGATCCTCTCGGACGACTACGACGAGGCCAAGGAGATCGCGAACGAGATGAAGGCCGAGCTGGTTACGATCCCAGGAGTCTTCAATATCGAGGACAACGTGCCGCTCGGGCCGCGGGAGCTGCAGGTGTCCTTGAACGAACATCGGGCGTCGATCCACGGCCTGACGTTCGACCAGCTGGGCGCTGCGCTGATGGCTGCCAACGAAGGGCTCGTACCCTCGAGCTTCAAGGATCCGAAATCCGATGAGGATGTGGACATTCGCGTACTACTCGCCGACGACCAACGCAGCAGCGTCGTGGACCTGTTGGACACGGAGCTGAGGACACCGGCCGGGTACCTGGTGAAGCTCGGCGACGTAGCCGACATCGAGCTTCAGCGCGGTTACCAACGCCTCTATCACAACGACGCCCAGCGCGCCGTCATCGTCTATGCGGATGTCGACAACCTGCAGGCAACATCGATCTCCGTCAACGAGACCATGAAGCTGCGTTTTCGCGACGTCCCCGAGCGCCATCCTGGGGTGACGCTTCTGTTCGGGGGCGAGTTCCAGGCAACCGACAACGCGTTCGCCGACATGCGTCGAGCCTTCGGGCTCGCGATCCTGGCGATCTACGGGATTCTTGCCGCGCAGTTCAGATCGTATTCGATGCCGTTGATCGTCATGAGTGTGATCGTGTTCTCCTTCATTGGCGTCGCGCTGGGGATGTTCGCAATGGGGTATCCGCTCTCCATGTACGTCGTCTACGCGGTGGTGGGTCTGGCAGGAGTCGTCGTCAACGGATCGCTCGTGCTAATCGATTTTACCAGCCGAGAGCGGGAGCGCGGAGCTTCGCCGCGCGCGGCGCTACGGACTGCCAGCCACCAGCGCTTCCGACCTATTCTTCTCACGACTGTCACCACGATCGCCGGGCTGCTCCCGATGGCTCTCGGGTTGTCCGGCTACTCGCGGCAGTTCGGTCCGTTCGCGACGGCGATCGTCTCGGGCCTCGCCGCCGCCAGCGTGATCACGCTCTTCGTGGTGCCGGCCGCCTACCTCGCCCTGGAGGACCTGAAGGATCGGCTTCGGAGTCGTTCTGGCTTCAGAACGGCCAGAACACTGGAATCAGCGTGATCGCGATGGCCGCACAGACCGCATCCATTGGCAGGCCTACGCGTACGAAGTCCGTGAACCGGTAGCCGCCCGGGCCGTAGACGATCAGGTGTGTCTGATAGGTGACGGGCGATGCGAACGCGCAGCAGCCGGCGATTGCGACGGCCATCACGAAGCCGCGTGGATCGGCTCCAACCAGGTTGGCGCTCTCGACCGCGATCGGAAACATCATGGCGACGGCGGCGTTGTGGTGGAGCAACTCTGCCAGCAGCATCGTCGCCAGGTAGACGACGATCAGGGCACCGATCGGTCCGACCGACCCTACCGCGAAGGCGATCACACCCGCGATCGCCGCGGCCGCTCCCGTCTTCTGCAAGGCCAGGGCGATGCCGAAGCTCGCGCCGATCACGATCAGGATGGACCAATCGACGCTGCGCCGGGCCGTGACCCCTGTGATCGAGCGGGTCGCCACCAGCAGACCGGCCGCCAAAAAAGCCGCGATCGCGATCGGATAGAAGCCGAGGCTGGCGGCCAGGACCATCAGTACCAGAATTGCGACGGCCACTCCCGCGCGGTCGTAGCGCGGCGTCTCGGTCCCAGCGATCTCGCTGACCAGGTAGAAGTCGGGGCTGTTGCGGTGGGCGCGCAGGAAGCCCGGCGCACCCTGTAACAACAGTGTGTCTCCGGCCTCGAGGACGATCTCGCCGATCTTGCCGGGGACGCGTTCTCCGTTGCGGTGAACAGCGATGACCGCGGCGTCGTAGACGGTGCGAAAATTGGCGTCCCGGATGCTCTGGTCGATCAGGGGAGAAGAGGCAGACACCACGGCCTCCACCAACCGATGTTCCGGCCGCGCGTGGTAGGGGCCTTCGTCATCGGTCGCGGGGACCAGGCCGCGGATCCGCTGCAGCTCGACGATCGTGGAGATCACCCCCGCAAACACCAGGCGGTCGCGGGCTCGAATCACCTGATCGGGACCGATGGGTGTGATGATTCGCCCAGCCCGGTCGATTTCCACCAGGAAGAGGCCCGGGAGGTGCCGCAGGCCGGCTTCTTCGACGGTCTGATCGATCAGCGGGCACTGATCCTCGACGATCATCGAGGCCGTGTACTCGCGGCGCCGGTCGCCCAGGGGCTCAGTCGATTCATGCCGGTCGGGCAGCAGACGCGGGCTGACGTACTGGAGAAAGAGCAGACCGGCGATCGCGACGGGTATGCCCACGGGTGCGAGCTCGAAGAAACCCATCTCTTCGAGATCTGACTCCGCCAGCAGGCCGGCAATCGTGAGCGTGGTGCTGGTGCCGATGACCGTCGTGGTGCTGCCCAGGATCGAGGCGTAGCTGAGCGGAATCAGGAACCGACCCGGAGCCAGACCCCGGCGGCGCGCCCAGTCGATGACGGTCGGGGTCATCATCGCGACGATCGGCGCATTGTTGAGAAACGCGGACAGCGCCGCGACGGGGGTGCAGATGCGAGCGAGCCCGCCCGCTTCGCCCCGGGCGCGATCGATCAGGCGCCCGATTGTGGCCTGCAGCGCACCGGTCTCGCGCAGAGCTGCCGAG
>CAXMOC010000248.1:0-13265 GCA_964194865.1 uncultured Opitutales bacterium
CTGGCTGGGATCGGCTTGCTCGTCGTGGGCGTGCCAGCTGCCGGCCTCTGGGCGCTGCTGGTCCTCTTGATGGCGGTGGTTCAGCTTCCGTCGGCTCTGCTGCTGTTCCCGATCGTCATCTACGTCTTCTCCACCAGCCCAATGTGGGTCGCGATCGCCTTCGCGATCTGGACCGTGATCGTCTCGCTCAGCGACAACGTGTTGAAGCCAATCTTGCTCGGCCGCGGCGTGGATGTGCCCATGTTCGTGATCTTCATCGGCGCAATCGGCGGCTTCATGCTCCAGGGCATCATGGGCCTGTTCGTTGGCGCGGTCGTACTCTCTGTCGGCTACACGCTGTTCCGCGCTTGGGTTCAGGAGGTCCCCACCGCCAGCGCCCCAGTGGGGACCCCAGAAGCGGTCCAGAGTGGTGGCGACTGATCGGAGGGATCACTCCGGCTCGGGTTGCCCACTGCGTTCTCCGCGCTTGCCGCGCAGCGCCAGGTCGACGCCGCCCAAGCGCCGCTCCGGGCGTGGCTTGGGCGGGTGCCCTCCCATGCGCGCCAGCACCAGGAAATCCGCGAAGGCGGCCTCCATCGCGCTGCTGAAGCCGACCAGATCGTGCATCTTGTTGACTGCCAGCTTCGCCATCCGCAGCGTGCCGTAGCCGCTCTCCGCAACGCGGGCCGCCCAGGCAAGTGTTTCGCTCTCCAGCCGCTCCGCCGGGTACACGCGGTTGACGAAGCCGAGCGCCCGAGCCTCCTCGGCGTCGATGAAGCGGCTCTCGAACAGCAGCTCCTTCGCCTTGCGAAACCCCACATCGAAGGGGATCGAGAAATACTCGACCTGACCGGCGAGGAAGCGCGCGTCGGGTGCCGCGAAGATCACGTCCATGGCCGCGGCGATCATCCAACCGCCGTAGATGCAATAGCCGCGCACCATCGCGACCGTGGGCTTCGCCAGATTGCGCCACTTCAGGGTGAGGTCGAGGTTGTAGCGGCGAAACGCCTCGTACTCTTCGATTCCGATCGGCGGAATGCCCCTCTCCTTGACGTCGGCCACCTGCTCGGGCGTGCCGAGGTCGTGCCCGGCCGAGAAGTGGTCGCCTTCTCCCCGGACCACGATCACGCGCACAGTGCGGTCTTGGTGGGCTCGATCCAGCGCATGATCGAGCTCGTCGAGCAGCTGCCAGCTCTGGGCGTTGCGGTAGCGCGGCCGGTCGAGCGTGATGATCGCAACCGGTCCGTCAACGTCGTAGCGGATATTGGCGTGCGGCACGTTTGACCCTTCCTTTCCTGTATTCCTGGGAGGCCGAGGGATCACGCTTCCCAGGCCAGCTCGTTGGCTCGCTTGGTGAGCCGATGGCGCGGGCGATAGCTCAGCAAACGCTCCCAGCCCGTGCCCGCAAGGGCGTTATCGACTTCACCGCGCTGGGCCTCGGAGAGTGCCCGATAGGCGTCGAGCGGTCGTTGCACCATCCACAGCGTGTAGGGACGGGCGCCTGCCCGCAAGGGTTCGGCGCGAAAGCTGGAATCGATCAGTCCGATGGCCCTCGGTGGAGCACCCGAGTCAGCCGCATGCTCATCGGCCCAGGCCTCTACGGCGGAGACGGCGTCCACTAGCAATGCCACACCATCCGCCATCACGCGCAGCACCTCGATCAAGCTAGGGGCTAGCGCGTCGTCCGGAAGCCAACCGCTCTGATCGAGCGGAGGCCGGTTCATGCGCTCGACCCAGCAGCCGACCTCGAAGGCCGTCTCGTAGAGCAGCTGTTGGGGGACGGCGTCCCGGAAGAGGTGGCCGTACATCGGACCCATCAGACCGCAGTCCGCCAGGGACATGGAGTCGCCGAGCAGAAAGCGGTGCTCCGAGAAATGGCGGGAGAGTGCGTCGAGAAGCTCCCGCAGATGCGCTTCGATCGCGGGCACCGTCTGTTCGGTCACTCCCAGAAACGGGAGGGATCCGGCCATGCGGTCCGCGAAGCGGCCGCTCGCATCCAGGCGACCACTGCTGAACGCGAAGTCGACCCGCGCCTTTCGCACACTCGGCTCGAAATCCCAGCGATAGTGCATGGCGGGAAGGATGCCCAGCTCGTCACCGTAAAGCTCGATCAGGTAGGCGACGACCCGTTGTACGGAAGTCTTCGGAAATAGGGGCGGCTCCGGGTGGCGCTCCTCCAATCGATCCAGGATCTCGCTGGTGTCTTGCCACGCCTCACCCTCGGGCGTCACCAAAACAGGGATGAAGGTCAAGCCCGTCTTCTTGCGAATCTCCTCGTAGTCGGGAAACACCTCCCGATACCACAAGCTCTTCTGAGGCAGCGCCGGCCGGGCCTTGCCAGAGAAGTAGGACACATCTGCGGCGTGATAGAGGTAGGGCGTCTTCTGACCCATGGGCTCAGCTCCTCGAGCGATTAGGTGGAACAGAACTAACTGCCACTTTTCCGGCGGCAGCGCCAACCCGACGCCCAGACGCCGACGCTCCGCGGCCCGCCCCCCACGGCTCGATCCCGTGCACGCGCGGCGCATCGGTTAGAGTCTGCGGATCAGCCGAGGATCGACCCATGCCGCCCTTCCCCACCAGCGTTTCCCTCGACGTGCTCGAAGCCGAGGCACCCCGCTTCACGATCTCCGACGCGGAACGCGTCGCCAGCGAGGAGTTCCGCGTCGAGGTGGCAGACGCCAGCCCGCTCGACAGTGAACGCGACCAGAACTTCCGCTTGCGCACGGCTGACGATCGCGAGCTGGTACTGAAGATCGCCAACCAGGCCGAGGATCCAGCGATCGTCGATTTCCAGAACCGCGCGCTGGAACACGTCGCGGAGCGCGACCCCGAGCTGCCGATTCCCCGGGTGATTCCAACGCATTCGGGTGAGTCCGGGTGCAAGGTCGATGGACCCGACGGGCAGAAGCACCTGGTTCGGCTGCTCACCTTCTTGCCGGGCAAGCCGCTGGGTGACCTAGCGCCGGAAAACCGGCCGCTGCGTTCGTTGGGTGCGACCGTCGCACGCCTGGGTCTCGCGCTGCGTGGCTTCTTTCACCCAGCGGCCGGTCACCGCTTGCTCTGGGATCTCAAGCACGCGGCATCGCTTCGCGAACACGTCGTCCACATCGAGCGCGCGGGCCAACGCGAGCTCGCTGACCACTATCTGCGAAACTTCGAGAAGCGCGCGCTGCCACTGCTGCCCGGCCTGCGCGCCCAGGTCATCCACAACGATGTCAGCCCCAACAATGCGCTGGTCGACCCCAGCGGGGGCAGCATCACGGGAGTGGTCGACTTCGGCGACCTGGTACACGCGCCGCTCGTCAACGACGTGGCGGTATCGCTGTTCGAAGTCATCCTCGATGCGCCCGACCCCGTGGCCACGGCGGCGGAGTTTCTGGACGGATATTGCGCCGTGGAGCCGCTGCGCCGAGAGGAACGCGACCTGCTCTTCGATCTGGGGGCGGCGCGGCTAGCCGTGATGGTGGCGATTTCGGCCTGGCGGGTAAAGAGCCACCCCGAGAACCGCAGCTACATCGAGGGCGGCAAAGACGAGGTCTTGGCGCTGCTCGAGCGCCTGGACGAGCTCGAGCCCGAGCTCCGCGGCGTGCTGCTCGGCGCGCGAGCGCCCCGCAGCGCGTCAGTCGAGAGCGACACATCCTTGCTCGAGCGGCGCACACGCCTGCTCGGCCCCGCACTCTCCCACTTCTACGATCGTCCACTCCACGCGGTGCGAGGGAGCGGCGCCTGGCTGATCGACTCGGAGGGTCGCGCCCACCTCGACGCCTACAACAACGTCCCCCAGGTAGGACACTGCCACCCGACGGTGGTCGAGGCAATCGCTCGGCAGGCTGCGACTCTCAACACCAACACCCGTTACCTCTCCAGACTGATCCTAGACTACGCCGAACGGCTGACCGCCACCCTACCCGGCGACCTCTCGGTCTGCATGTTCGTCTGCTCCGGAAGCGAGGCCAACGACCTCGCTTGGCGTCTGGCCAAGCTCCACACGGGAAACGAGGGCGCACTCGTGGTCGCGCACTCGTACTTCGGGACGACCGACGCCGTGAACGACCTTTCGGTGAGTGAGCTGCCGGCAGGTCAAGAACCGGCGCCCCACGTGCGAACCGTGCCGGCACCCGATGACTACCGCGGCCCGCACCGGCGCGGCGAACCGAACCTCGGCGAGCGCTACGCCGCGTACGCGGACGACGCCATCGCCTCGCTCGCTGCGGACGGGCTCGCACCCGCGGCCTTCTTCGCCGACTACTCGCTGTCGAGCAGCGGAATCCTCATCCCACCGCCGGGCTACCTGCCGGGCATCTATGCGCGCGTGCGAGCGGCGGGTGGCCTGTGCGTTGCCGATGAGGTGCAGTCGGGCTTCGGACGCACGGGCGAGCACCTGTGGGGCTTCGAGGCGCAAGACGTCGTGCCCGACATCGTCACCTTCGGCAAGCCGATCGGAAACGGTCACCCGATGGCCGCCCTGGTGACCACCCCTGCAATCGCCAACTCCCTCGCCGCGCGGGGCTCGTGGTTCAGCACCCTCGGCGGGAACCCCGTCTCCTGCGCGGCGGGCATGGCCGTGCTCGACGTGATCGAGCGCGAGCGCCTACAAGAGAACGCGCAGCGGATGGGCACGCGATTGCGCTCGGGCCTCGAGTCGCTCGCCGAGCGCCATGCGCTGATCGGCGACGTGCGCGGTGCGGGCCTCTTCGTGGGCGTCGACCTGGTGCGCGACCGCGAAACGCGCGAGCCCGCCACCCGCGAGACCCATGCGGCCGTCGAGCACATGCGAGAGGGCGGTGTCTTGGTGGCCACCGATGGGCCGCACGGTAACGTCATCAAGATCCGGCCACCGCTCGTCTTCGGCGAGGCCGAGGTCGACCGCCTGGTGGACGCCCTCGACCGGGCGCTGGCCGAAATCGCCTGACGAACGCTCGCGGCGGCGCGCCGGGTTCGGCGGTTCGGTCTCGGCCAGCCGGGGCGGGAAGTGTGCCAGAGGCCGTTCAGGATTTTCTGGGGTATAGGGGCGGGCCGAGGGACGGCCGCGGAAACGGTCCACGGTGCCACTGCTTGATGGCGGTGCGGCGAATGATCTTCCAGCCCTCACCGACCCGGACCACGTCGTCCTGGTAGCGCAGCCCCAGCACCAGATCGTCGAGCGGGCTGTCGTCGTCTTCCAGGTGGTGGGCGACCGCCCAGGTCTCGACGTGGCCTCTGTCGCCCTCGATCCGCACGTATTGGTTGCCCATGAAATGCATCGTGGCCGCCCATTGCTTGAGGCCTTCTTCGATCCCTTCGAGGTAGGGCTCGAGCGCGTCGTCGTCCAGGGTGCCCGTCACTCGACACTCGGGGTGGAAGACGGACCGCACGATCTCGAAATCCATGGTGTCGATCCCGTAGGCGTAGCGCTGGGGCAGCTGCTTGATGAGCTCCAGATCGCGCAGCCAGCGCACGTTGGCCTCCAGGTTGTTCGCGTCGGGGATTGCGGGCTCGGTCTGAGCCATGGTGTCTCCTTTCGGGTAAAGCCTACCTGGAAGCGTTCGTGCTAGCGCAGGGTTCCCTCGCGGCAGCGCGTGCTGCGGTGAACCGGGTCCGTGTCGAATTTCCCGATCACGTGCTTGGCGTACAGCCGGATGCAGTTCAGCGCGTCCTCATGCTTCAGCTCGAACGGGAGGCCGAACACCAGCTGGTCGCAGCCGATCTCGACGTAAGCCGCCGTCTGCTCGGCTACCTGCTTGGGGTCACCGCACAACATGAAGCCCTGGTCGATGCGCTCCTGGATGTCGATTGCGTTGGGCTCGGGCACCACTTCGGGCCACTGGGGCCAGCCCTCGGGTCGGGCGAAGGTGTCGTGGTAGCGATAGATCAGGGAATCCAGGTACGAGATACCGATGTTGCTCGCGAGCTCGCGCGCCCGCTCGGCAGATTCGTCGATGAACATCCGGCTGGCGACCATCACGTTGTCGTGTACGAAGGCGCCCACGGGTTCGGCCTCGGTGATGGCCTGCTTGTAGGCCTGGACGGGCGCCTTCATCGCCTCGCAATTCGAGATGTTGAAGCCGAGCACGCCGAGACCGTACCGTGCCGCCTTCTCGTAGGTGGCGACGTTCCCCGCGGCGACCCACATCGGCGGATGCCCCGGCAGGTAAGGCTTGGGGAGCACATTGCGCGGCGGCATCGAGAAGGCCTGCCCCTGATGGGAGTAGGAGGTCGACTCCCACATCTTGCGAAACTCCCAGATCACCTCGTCCCAAACCGCCTTGGTCGCACTCGTGTCCTCGATGCCGAAGCCGCCGACCTCATAGGAGCCGGCGCCCCGGCCGGTTCCAAACTCGAAGCGCCGATTCATCAAGTGGTCGAGCAAAGCAACGCGCTCGGCCACCCGCGCCGGATGGTTCACTTCCGGGTTGAGGTTGAAGATGCCGGAACCGATGTGGATTTGCTGCGTCACTGCTCCGAGGTGGGCGATCAAGACCTCGCTGGCGGAGAGGTGCGAGTACTCCTCGAGGAAGTGGTGTTCGGTGAGCCAGACGTACTTGAAGCCGCAGCGGTCGGCCTCCTGCACCAGCTCGATCTCGCGCCGAATCCAGTCGTGCTCTCCGCGGTTGTCGTGGGGGCGCTTCGGCAGGTACCCGTGAATCAGGATTCCGAACTCCATCAAGTCTCCTACTTCGGATGCCTCTGGATGCGCTCGGCCAGCATGATACGGGCTCGTTCTCCGCAATTGGGCGCGGGAGCGTGGAACACCCAGGGGTGCATCGCCACAGCGTCCCCCGGCTCACCGGTCATCTCCACCACCCGAAGCAGCACGCCCTCGAAATCGTGGGGGTCAGCCATGAAGCGGGCGGCGCGCTCGACCGAGTCATCTGGGGTCAGCAGATCCTCGAGCCAGGGCACCGAGCGTTGCAGCGTCTTGCGGATGTCTGCCGAGTGGTTGACGCGCTCCGGCTGATCGCGCTGCAACTGCTCGACGAGGCGGTGGGTACCCGAAGCCGCCAGGGTGCCGCCTCCACCGGGAGAGACGTGTTCGACCATCACAAAGAGTTGAACGCCCGGGACGGGAATCCGGCCAGGCGGCAGGTCGAGGTGCCACGACTGGTCGGGAAGCGTCCAGCTCTGGCCACCAGGCAGCGTGAAGAGCATCTGTCCCCAATGGGCCGGCTCCTGCCAGCACCCCTTGCCAAGCAGGTCGTCCAATGCAGTGCGGACGCGGCGACTGGCCATCGGATCGAATGCCCCCACGTCGCTCAACGGGCGGAAGCACGAGGCGCCGATCTCACGCCACGTGGACGGATCCGCGGCGCGAATCCCCTCCTTTTGCTCGAGCAGCTCCCAGATCTGACTGCGCATCTTCTCGATTGCATCGGCTTCCACCATGCCAGGTAGCGCCAACACGCCCGAAATCTCGAACTCGAGGCGCTGCTGCGTTGTCACCCGGTCGGCTCGGTCCTCAGAGCGTCGCTCATGACGGTCTCCTGGCTTGTGCGCGGAACCCACCCAGGCGTCCTGCGTAAACGCAGACGGTTTCGATTTCCGGCCCGTTCTCCGATAATTTGCACGTTCTGGTCCAGCTTCGCTCGCGTTCCCACCGGGCTGAGGATCGATGGAGGTGAGGGTTGAGCGCCTCGAAGCGAATTGCGGTCTTTCCCGAGCCCGGGGCAATCGGCCCGGTGATGAATCTCGTCGGCATTGGGCAGGGGCTTCGCGATCTGGGCCACGAGTGCATCTTCATTCTCGATCCCGGCCTGAAGGGTACCGTCGCGGGCTACGGGTTCGAGGAGCGTTACGTCTCATGCATGGAGCCGATGACTCCCGAGCAATCTGCCCGCTATTGGGACGATTTCATGTTGCAACATCTGCCCAGCTTTCGGACGACACCTTACGAGCAGATCTCCACCTACGTGAAGGCCTGCTGGGAGGCGATCGTCGATACCTCGCGTTGGTCCGTGAAGAACAAGCTGGGAGATCTGTTCGCCAGCGTCCAGCCCGATTTGATCATCAACGACAACGTCGCGCTCTATCCGGATACAGAGCGCGCAGGCTGTCCGTGGGTGCGGATGATTTCGTGCAGCGAGAACGAGCTTTCCGATCCGCAGATCCCGCCCCACCTCTCGGGCTGCGCCGAGAACGACACGGCGGGCTTCGCCCGCTATCGAGACCGGTTCGAGCAGATCATCAGACCGATTCACGACGAATTCATGGATTTCGTCGAGGCGTGTGGACACGAGCGGCTTCCCTTCCCAGAGTTCGTGCTTCCCTCGCCCTACTTGAATCTACTGCTGTATCCGGAGCCGCTGCGTTACCGGCGGCGCCATCCACTCGACCCGGAGAAGTTCGTCTACCTGGACGGCTGCGTCAGGACCGAGGAGGAGTCATACGAGGTGCCCGCCTTCGAGACCCATGATGGCGCTCCGCTGATCTACTTCAGCTTCGGGAGCCTCGGCACTGGCGACGTCGAGTTGATCCAACGCATGATTGGAGTGCTCGGCCAGACACCCTATCGCGTACTCGCAAACGTGGGCGCACAGTTCGATCGATACGAAGCCCCGCCCCCCAACGTGAAGCTCGCTTCGTGGTATCCACAAACGGCCGTGATTCCCCATTGCGACGTCGTCATCCAGCACGGCGGCAACAACACCTTCAACGAGACGCTCTACTTCGGCAAGGCCCCGCTCGTGATGCCCTTCGTCTGGGATGGCCACGACAACGCCCAGCGCGCGAACGACACCGGCCACGGAATCGGAATGCACCGCTATGACTGGACGAACGAGGAGCTGCTGGGCAACATCGAGCGCCTGCTCGGAGACTCCGGCATCCAGCGCCGTTTGGCGGAGACCAGCGCCCTCATGCAATCGCGGGACGGCCGCACGATGGCGGCCCATAGGATCGACGCGCTGCTCCACTCGATTAGCCAGTGATTGGCCAATCGCGCGAACCAACGCCAGCTGAAGTAGGCTTCGGAACTCGGGGCGCACGCAAGCCGGCGGCGATGGGTCGTGAGCTGCTGGGCGAGGGAGGGCAGTGAGTGCTCGTCGATGACTACCGCGGTCCGTTCGATCCGGATCTCGCGCTCAGCGGGCTCTCTCGCCAGGCGCTAGCCCACCTCGGACGTGAGTACCTGCTGAACGGCCACCTCCAGGACCGTGTCGGGCTGCCCTTGGTGGCCAAGCAGCTAGGTGGCGAATCCTACGTCCAGTTGGCGATCGAGGAGTGGATGGCCGCGAGCCCCATCTACTCGCTGCGCATGCAGCGCGCCATGCACTTCGAGGGACACGAGGTTGGAACGGTCTTCAAGAACCTGCAGCTCGACATTGGCGCACCGCACCAGTTCATGGACTTCCAGTTCCGCCTCGACCGGCCGGACTATGGCGAGTTCTGGCTCTCCCACTGCGGTGCCTTGCTCGACATCGAGCCCTTTGGAGAAGAGCGCGTCAAGCTGATGTGTCACGACATCGAAGATCCGACTTTCGATGCGACCGCAGCCGCAACCCACCCCTGCATGAAGATGCGTCCGATTCATCGCCCGCCCCGGGTGCCCGCGGGCCGCTACCCCGCCTGCCGCTGGTCGGTCTTCATCGGCGACGAGGCCGAGCCGTACGAGCAGCACCCCAACCTCGAGATCGTGCGCGCCGCCAAGCTGGCTTCGATTTCGATCGATGTGCCCCAAACGGACGCAGAGCCCGGCGGCTGGCAGGACTACTCGGGCCCCTTCGATCCCGGCTTCCAGCTGGAAGATCTGTCGCACCACGCGCTGGTTGCGCTGAACCAGGAGTTCGCAATCCAGAGCCACCTGCTGGCCCGCGCCTTCATGCTCTGCGTCTCCCAGCGCACCCATGACGGAATAGCCAGCGAGCTGGGCGCCCGTCAGTGGACCGGCATCGCCGCGCTTAGCGCCGAGCGGATTCGCGAGGCGCTGGCGATCGAAGGCGACAATATCGAGGCGGTCGCCAAGGTTTTCCAGATGCACCCCTGCTTCCATCCGCGCAGCTACATCAACTTTCGGGTCGAGCTCACTGGCGAGCGAAGCGCACAGATCGCGATCGGAGACTGCCCCGCCCTCGAGGAAGGCGATGCCTACTCGTGGTTCGCTGGGCTGCGCTCCGAAGCCCATCCGGCACTCGACGCGATCGCGGGCTGCGTCAATCCGCGCGCGCGCTGTCGTCCAATTGCCAACCCGAGGGGTGCGCGGCTCGCGTGGGAAGTGGTGATCGATCCAAATGTCGAGCCATTGGAGGCCCCGTCGGAACTCGCACTGGCCAAGCTCAGCCGCGGCGCCGGCTTCCGCTTCGAGCAACGCCGAACGCTACGAGCCTGAGGAAGCCTGCCGTCGTCGAGCACTTCCCGCTTCCTCCGCCTGCAGAATCATCAGCCCGGGGCTCCGCGAGCGGGCCCAGCCGGCTTTCACACACTCTACAGGGGGCGAGCGGCGACCCGCTCTTTGACGTCGATCCCCAGATGCTGCGAGAATGGGCCGAGATCGATCTGTGAAACCCGTAAGTGAGGCCGATGTGAAAGAACAGATCTATTCGATGACCGTCAAGATGTTCGGACCCGAGGCCGAGCCCGCATTCGAGACTGCAGGCGAGCTCACCGCGTCGTGGGGGCGCGATTGGGGCTGCGACAACGACGTCGGCCAGATCCGAGCCGTGTTGATGCATCGGCCCGGTGAGGAGTTCGACATCATCGACCCGACCAAGCGAATCGAGAGCATCGGTTCCTTCGGTGACCTCGAGGAGGGCTGGTACCTCCAGAGCGACACGATTCCAAGCCTTTCGGAGATGCAGGCCCAACACGATGCCTTTGCCCAGGCGCTGCGAGACGAAGGGGTCGAAGTCATTCTGCTCGAAGGCGTCAGTGGTCACCGCTTCAAGTCGTGCTACACGCGCGATTCCGCCTTCGCGGTCAAGGGCGGCGCCATCGTGACGCGTCTTGCGCCGCGAATGCGCCGCGGCGAAGAGCTACCCGTCACTCGCACGCTCGCGAGCCTCGGTATGCCCATCCTGCGCACCATCCACAGCACTGGCCTGATCGAGGGTGGCAGCTTCGCCTGGATCAACTCTCGAACCGCGGTCGTCGGCCGTTCGATTCGTGTCAACGACGAGGGGATCGCCCAGGTTGCCGATGTACTGAAGCGGCAAGGCGTCGAGCTGATCGTGGTCGATCTCTGCGGCTACTCGATTCACATCGACGGTTCCTTCCTGATGGTCGACGCCGACCTCGCCCTGGTCGACGCCGCCGGCCTGCCGTACCGCTTTCTTCAGCAGCTCGAGGAGCTGAAGGTCCGAACCATCGAAATCACACCCGAGGACGACCCCTGGATCATCAACGGGCTGGCGGTGCGGCCGGGCCGGCTGCTCGCACCGCCGGGTATCTCGGACCGCACCCGGGAGAAACTCGAGCAGAGCAAAGTCGAGATCGTCGAGCTTCCGTACGACAAGATGCACCACAACGGCGGCGGGCTTCACTGCTCCACCTGCCCGCTGATTCGGGATTCAATCGACTGAACCAAGGCACGTCTTGCGCGATGGGGATCACGGAGGATTCCACCAATGTCTACGAGGATGACCACGCAGGAGCGGGAGGCCTTCCTTGCCGATCGACACGTCGGAATCATCAGCATCGCCCGCGAAAAGCGAGGACCCCTGACAGTTCCCGTTTGGTACGAATACGAGCCCGGCGGGGAACTTCGTGTGATCACTCCGATCGATGCGATCAAGACGAGGCTCATCGAGCGCCAGATGCGCTTCAGTCTTTGCGCCCAGAACGAGGCGCTGCCCTACCAATACGTGAGCGTCGAAGGCCCGGTCACGTCGATCCAACCCGAAGATCGAGAGGCAGAAGGACGCGCCATGGCGCATCGGTATCTCGGCACCGAGGATGGCAACGCCTACATGGCGTCCACCGAAGGCCTGCTCTGTTGTACGGTCTGCATGCGACCGGAGCAGTGGTTCTCGGCCGACTACGCAAAGGAGGATGCGTAGAGAGTGGCCAGTTGATGCCCGCCGGTGCGGGTCCGTTTCAACGTCAGACCGATCCTAGGACGCCGATCCCGCCCGCTTGCTCCACCGCAGCACCGTTCAACGAAAACCGAGCTCTGCTATAGAGGGATTCACCCCGCAGGAGAGTCGCCCCATGCCCGACGAAGCCCCGCCCATCTTCGAGCCCGGTGGCGCCGAAAGCTGGCGTAACCCGTTTCCCATGTACGCGGCGCTGCGCGATCGGGACCCGGTCCACCGCGTAGCGGACAACGGGGAGGGCGAAGACTACTGGGTGCTCTCGCGTTTTCAGCACGTCTTCGATGCCGCGGTGGACGCCGCCAAGTTCTCGTCGGCCTCGGGACTCACCTTCCAGTACGGAGAGATGGAGAAGCTCGGAGTGGAGGCGCCCATCGTGATGATGGACCCGCCCGAGCACACCGCGCTCCGCAAGCTCGCCATCAAGCGCTTTACGCCGAGGCAGGTGCTGGCCCTCGAGCCGATGGTGCGGGCCTTCGTCGTAGAGCGCGTCGAACGGCTGCGCGAGATGGGCGAAGGCGACATCGTTGCCGAGCTGCTGAAACCGCTTCCAAGCCTCGTGGTGGCCCACTTCCTGGGCGTGCCGCGTGAGGACCGGGCACTCTTCGACCGCTGGACGAACGCAATCGTCGCCGCCAATGCCGGGGGCGACCTGCTCAACGCCGGGGACGCCGTCGGCGAGATGTTCGTCTACTTCAATCGACTCATCGACGAGCGCCGCTCCGATCCCCAGGATGACATGATATCCGCTCTCATCCACGGCCAGCTGAACGACGGCAGCGAGGTATCCATCGCCAAGATCCTCGGCATGGGGTTTACGATGGTGACCGGCGGGAACGACACCACCACTGGCCTGCTGGGCGGCTCGGTGGAGCTGCTGACGCAGCATCCGGATCAACGCGCGCTGCTCCTCGACGAGCCGGCGCACATGAAGACCGCTCTCGAGGAGTTCCTGCGCCTCACCTCGCCGGTGCAGGGCCTGGCGCGAACCACCACCCGCGATGTTGCGCTCGAGGGCAGGACGATTCCCGAGGGCCGCAAGGTCTTCCTACTCTACGCGTCGGCGAACCGCGACGAGCGCGAGTTCGGTTCGTCTGCGGCAGAATGTGACGTGACGCGCAAATTCCGGCGTCATCTCACCTTCAGCTACGGGCCCCACCACTGTATCGGGGCAGCGGCCGCGCGGCTCCAGGCGCGGATCGCGCTGGAAGAGCTGCTCGCGCGTTGTCCCGAATTCACGGTCGACGCCCAGGCCGGACGTTATGCGCCAGGATCGTTCGTGCG
>CAXMOC010000249.1:0-1941 GCA_964194865.1 uncultured Opitutales bacterium
TTTTCCTATTCGTGACAGAATTTTTCCATTGACCCATCCCCCGAGCTCGTACAGCTGGACCGGGTCGTTGCAGGGCTGCGGCGGCCGCGAATCGATTCGCCCGGGCTCTGCGCTACGCGAGCCTGTCGGGCCGTCGCCCGTTAGCTTCCCCATCGGAGGTGGAGCGCCCGGTGGCAGCGGGAAGCACACGGTTGGAGCGCACTCGGGGTGGCCCGCCTACTCGGGCGCGATCGCTCGCCCGGAGCTTGCTGTTGGCGTTGCTGCTGGCAGCCGCCTCCGGCTGCGGCGAGGAGGATCGGCCCGGCAAGCCGGCCGAAGTAGAGCCCCCCGAGACGCCAAGATCGGTCGAGGCCTGGAAGGCTCGGCGAGCCCAACTCGACGCGACGGTCTGGTCCGACGAGAAGCTCGCTCGAGAATACGAACAGACGCTTGTCGCGCTGTGGGACGCGTTGATCGCCGCGGAAGCAGACCACCCCGACGCCAAGCTCGCAATTCTGACTTCGATCCCCTTCGAAGCACTGAAGATCGGGACGCCGCGGTGGGTCGAAGAGCTCGAGCACGGAATCTCTCGCCTCGCATTCGGAGCTCCCAGCACGACCCTGTCGTCGAGCGACTGGGCCGACCAGCTGCACCAACTCGCCAACGATGGTTACCGCCTCGTTCAGTCCGAGTGGCATCACGCCCGCTTCGTACCGGGGCGCGACGGCTCGCCGCCGCGGTCGTCCGTGGCAGTTTCACTGCATGCGATCGATCCGAAGGGCGATCGGCGCATCATCGTCGACGGCGAGCTCGCGGTGGAGTGGTCCGAGTTCGTCGACGGACGGGGACACCCGACTCCCGCGAGAATCGACGCGACGGGTCTGCGGATGCTGATCCGTCGGGGCTCGGCGCCGTTTCGTCGCATCCTCCAGTTCGCGGTGAAAGAGCGAGAAAAGCGGTCGCAGCTGCATCCGATTCTGCTCTACGACCTCGACGATGACGGAAGAGCCGAGGTGGTGATGATCGGTGGCAACCGGGTGCTGTGGAATCGGGGATCGAAGGGTTTCGGCGACGCGCCCCTGGTCGATCGGCCCTATCGGCTGACCGAGACCGCGGTGATCGCCGACCTGACCGGCGATGGCCGGCCGGACCTGTTGGCCGCACGCGCTCGCGGCGACCTGGTGCTCTATCGGGGCGACGCAGACGGGCGATTCCGCGGCGAGCCGGAGCCAAACCCGTTCGAGCCCCCCCTGCGCGCACCTTCGGCCTTGAGCGCCGGCGACGTCGATGGCGATGGCGATCTCGACGTCTGGCTCGGGCAATACAAGCCCGCCTACCGCGGTGGACAGATGCCGTCTCCCTATTACGACGCCAACGACGGCCACCCCGCCCACCTGCTGCTCAACGATGGAGAGGGCCACTTCGAGGCCGCTACCGAAGCCGCGGGGTTGGGCGAGAAACGCTTCCGGCGCAGCTACGCGGGCAGCTTCGTCGACCTCGACGACGACGGCGATCTCGATCTGCTCGTGGTCAGTGACTTCTCGGGCGTGGATCTGTACCACAACGACGGCCAAGGGCACTTTCGAGATGCGAACGACACGCTGCGCTCCGACCGGCACCTGTTCGGAATGTCCGCCTCGTTCGCCGACTACGATCTGGACGGCCGACTCGATTTCTTCGTCGCCGGAATGGCCTCCACGACCGCACGACGCCTGGAAGCGCTCGGCGCGGGGCGCGACGATCGACCCGACATGCAGGACATGCGGATGCGGATGGCGTTCGGCAATCGGATGTATCTGGCAGAGGATTCGGGCTGGCGCGAACCCCAGTTTGCGGCCGAGGTGGCGAGAACCGGATGGACCTGGGGAACCACCGCCTTCGACTTCGATAACGATGGCGATCCGGACATCTTCGCCGCCAACGGAAACGAGAGCGGCGAGAGCACTCAGGACTACTGCACGA
>CAXMOC010000250.1:0-1654 GCA_964194865.1 uncultured Opitutales bacterium
GAAGCCGCACAGCTGACCGGATTTCCGCCGAAGGTCGACAGATGACTCCCGACGCTGAAGGCGTCGGCGATCTCCGGCGTCGCGGTAAACGCGCCCAGCGGAAGCCCGTCCGCGATGCCCTTGGCCATGCACATGATGTCCGGCTCCACAGCGTAGTGCTCGATCGCGAATAGCTTCCCGGTGCGACCGAAGCCGGACTGGACCTCGTCGCAGATGAACAGGATGTCGTTGTCCTCGAGGATCTCCTTCACCAGCCGGAAGTAGTTGTCAGGAGGTGTGATGATGCCCCCCTCGCCGAGCAGTGGCTCGGCGATGAAGGCGGCGACGTCTCCGGCGGTCTGGTACTTGATCACGTCGGCCAGGAAGCTCGCGGCTCGCTCCCCGCACTCTTCTTCGGTCTTCGAGCCGAACGGGCAGCGGTAGAAGTGGGGTGCGGGGGCGAATGCGATTCCCGTCAGGTAGGGTGCGCCGCCCTTCTTTCGGCCACTGTTGCCGGTGATCGACAAGGTGCCATTCGTGCGGCCGTGAAAGCTGTGCGTGAGAGCCACGAACTCGGACCTTCCGGTGTGATGCTTGGCCAGCCGCATGGCCCCTTCGACCGCCTCCGCCCCTGAACTGCCGAAGAAGCTCTTCTGGAGTCGGCCGGGCGTGATCTCGGCAAGGCGCTGCGCGAGCTCGCCCGCCCTCGGGTTGTAGTAGATGTACGTGCAACAGTGCAGCAGCTCGTCGAGCTGCAGCTTCGCTGCGGCTACGACCTTGGGATGGCAATGCCCCGCGTTCGTGACCGCGATGCCGCTGAAACAGTCGAGATACTCCGATCCGTCCCGGCCGTGGACGGTGGTGCCAACGGCCTTCACCACCTCGATGGGCTCGAAGCCCGCTACCATCGCGGTGATCATGTACTTGTCGTAGAGCTCTTTGGTCTTCATCGTCGATTCTCCCAGTGGCTTTCGAATGATCCGTTTCGGGACGGAACCACGCCATCTCCCGTCCTGTCATGTGTGGCCCAGGTCGCCAGCGTTCCGGCAACCAGGGCGAGCAGAAAAGAGGGTGCGAGCTCCTCTGCTTGCGAGACGATCGGTCCCCAGACTGGAATCAGCGGAACCGCGAACTTGAACAGCGGAACGCACAAGGCTCCGGTGATCATCGACGCCAGTGCGCCCCAGACGTTGTAGCGTGGCCAGAGCAGCGCGAGCACGATCACGGGGCAGAACGTGGCGCCGATCCCAGACCAGCCGAAGATCGCGTACCAGAAGATCGTTCGATCCGGGCTCATGATGGAGACCGTGAGCGCCATCATCAGGGCCAGGGTCGCCAGCGCGAGCGTCGTACGTCGCGACATTCCCATCAGCGCTTCGGGCCGTGCTTCCGGCCGCCACATCTGTTGATACACATCGCGAGTGATCGCGCTCGACGCGACCAGGAGCAACGAGTCGATGGTCGACATGATCGCGGCCAGCACGGCGGCGACGTAGAGCCCGACGATCATGACGGGGAACAGAAGGGACACCAGCTCCGGCAAAACTCTCTCTCCGTTTGCCCCGAGAACCGCTGAGAAGTCTCCACCCGCGCCGACCAGCAGCGCGTGGCCGAGCATACCACCGAGCACCGCGCAGCCGTCGGTGAGGATCGTGAAGGCGATCGCGACCCAGCG
>CAXMOC010000251.1:0-17592 GCA_964194865.1 uncultured Opitutales bacterium
CACGGGCCGGTCCGGATCCTGGTAATTCCGCCACACGAGGTATCGCTCGGCGATCTGAGCGCCCTTGGTTCGAGCGAGGGCATCGTAGGCGAGCCGCCGAAGATCTTCGAGATCGATCTCTCGAGCGCCCTGGTTGATCAGGTCGCGCTCGATTTCCCGAGCGACGTCGAAGGCATCGTTGGGGTCGATCGCGGCGGCCAGCAGCGACTGGGACAGGATTCCCTTCGAGAAGGGAAGCCCCTTCCCGCGCCCCGTGATGGTGATCTCAGCGCCTGCGGGAACTGGCTCGTCGCGAAAGGCCTCGGGACCGAGGATCTCGAAGATCGCCTTGGCGAGCTCTGCCTTGGGGACGATCGAGCGACCGCGGATCCGATCGCGCACGCGATCGGCCGTTCGGTAGGCCTCTTCGAACGCGATCCCGCGGGCCATCAGGGAGTGGATCATGATCCCGCGCATGAACGGGCGGCGGTTGTGTGCGTCGTCAACGAGAATGGGATCGGAGCGGGGGGCAGCTTCCTCCGACCGCGGATCCTCGCCCGACTCGCCCATTTGGAGCAGCCTACCCCACGCTCGCAGGCCCTGCGAACATCGACCAGGTGCTCGAAACTCTCCTATTTTCAGCGACTTTTAGCACCGAACGAGACAAATTGTGCACGTTTTGGGTTGACTAATGCGCAGATGCGACCGTACGCTTGCAGACTGGAGGAGAAGTGGGGTCGTTAACCGGCGTCTCGACTGCAGAAGACTCAACGACTGGTTCGGCCGTTGGGAGCTTTCGAAGCCGAGATGTAGTGCAGCTTCTGAAGATCTCTCGTCGGCAACTTCAGTACTGGGCGCAGACGGGTTTGATCGAGCCAACGGCCAAGACCCCGGGGGGACATGGTAGATACACCTTTGAGGACCTGGTGGCCCTCAAGGCTGCGAAACGACTGATCGATTCCGGCGTCTCGGTTCAACGGATTCGGGCTTCCATCCGCGTGCTGCGGAGGATCCTGCCGACCGTGAGACGGCCTCTCGCTGAGCTGGTCCTGGTTGCTACGGGCGACGTGGTTCTCGTGTTCCGAGAGGGCATGGCCTTCGATGCCATTTCGGGTCAAGAGTGGGTGTTCGAAGTCGCGGAATTCCAACGCGAAGTCGACGCCTGGCGGCGATCCGTCAAGACCCTGCCGACTGTTCGCAAGGTCCAGCAGAAGAGAGAGACCGGTCCGCGATCGGATGGGCTGGTGAAGTAGCAACTGCCTGGGGCGCGGTTTCCCAAGCGCCGCCTCGCCGGAAAACGTCTGCGCAAGACGACGCGCAGCTGTGTCAGAGCACCATCGATGGCGGGTCTTCCGCGGTCGATCGGTGAATTGGCTTCCGGGGGGATAAGCCGATGCGAGTCATCTCTATCGTCAACCAGAAGGGCGGCTGCGGGAAGACGACCACCACAGTCAACCTAGGCGCTGCACTCGCGGCGGACGGCGCCAGCGTTCTAGTGGTGGATATCGATCCCCAGGCTCACGCGACACTTGCGTTTGGAGTCGACCCGGACGACATCGACGAGAATCTCTATGAGGTGCTCGCGGAGCCCGGTGGAGCGGAACGCCTGCCCGAGGTGATCCTGGAAGTGGGCGACCGGGTCGATCTCGCTCCGTCGGGAATCGTGCTCTCCGCCCTGGAACAGAAGCTCGCTTCCGAGCGCGTCGAATCGCGCACGGAGCGGCTGTCAGCCGCCTTCGATGCGCTGCCAGAGAACGCCTACGACTACATTCTGATCGATTGTCCACCGAACGTGGGCCTGCTGACCTTCAATGCCCTGCGCGCCTCGGGCGAGATCATCATCCCGCTGGAAACCAGTAGCTTTTCGATGCACGGAGTCGAGAAGCTGCTCGAGACGATCGCCCTGCTGACGGAGCGAATCGGCCACGAGCTGGCGGTCCGGGTGTTGACGACTCTCTACGACGGCCGCACGCGCTTCGCTCGCAAGACCCTGTCGGAAATCCGCGAGACCTTCAAGGACCTGTGCTTCGACACCGTGATTCGGCTCAACGTCAAGCTGCGGGAGGCGGCCGGACGCGGAATCCCGATCACGAGCTACGCGCCGCGGGCCAACGGAGCGCTCGACTATGTGGCCCTGGCGGTCGAGGTGGACGCCTCCGACCCGAAGCACGCCGAGGCGACGCTGCAGCCCTCCAACGTCCCGCTCTCGCCGAGGGAGGTCGTGGTTCGCTACCGCCACCCGAGCGCCAGCGACGTGAGGATCGCCGGCGACTTCAACGGTTGGGTACCCGACAAGGGTGTGAGATCGTTGATCGAATCAGAGGGACAGACCAGGGTCTGGACGAAGATCCTGCGACTGCCGCCCGGGACCTACCAATACCGCTACGTGGTCGACGGCGAGTGGCGCGAAGATCCCGACAACCCCGAAGTGATCTCGAGTGCAGTCGGTGGTCGCAACTCGGTGCTGGTAGTGCGGTAGGATCGACCAGAACTTGCCGCGAGATCTTGGAGACGTACTCGACTATCTGTTGCCCCGAGCAGTCAATGCTGCTCCCGCAACGGATCCGTCTTTAGAGGCCGCGCGAGAGACCCCGGTAGATACGCTCGCCCGCAGCCCCCGCCCGCCGGCCCTGCCGATCCTCGCACTTCCAATTGGCGATCACGACGTGGTGCGCGCAGCGTTCGCGTGGAACCTGACCGTCGAGATCGCGCGACTGGGTGCCAGCGCGACGTTGTTGGCTCCCGCCGAATCCAACAGTGCTCCGCTCTGGCCACCCCCGGGCCGCGGCCCAATCGGAGCCGAGCTCGCGCTGGTGCAGACCGCGAACCTTCAGCAGCTGAACCGAGCGGCTCTGGACATCGCCGTCTCTCGTGCGGCCGACGCGACGGACGGCGGGGTCGTGCTGGTTCGCGTGCCGTTGGACTGGATGCGCGGCGCCAGCAACAGCCGGGCGCTACTGCGCTGGGTCTTGCTCTTCGCCTCACCCGAATCCACAGACCTGCGAGAGGCCTACGGGTTGACGAAAAGTGTGCTGGGATCCGGCGCGACGTCGCGAGTCGGCATCACGATCCACGGTGCTCGAGGCATTGCCGAGGCCGAACGTGCCTTCGGACGGCTCGCTGGCACGGCGCTGCGGCATCTGCGCCACGCGGTCGTGAGCTATGGTCTGCTCGTGGACGATCTTCACGTCTATCGCGCCATCGTCGCGCGACGCCCCATCGGCCTGGAGCATCCCCAATCGCGCGCAGCACGCGCGCTGCGGGACGTCGCCCGGCTGGTGCTGGACGATTCTCGGAAGCAAGTCGTTGACTGATGTCGCATTTTCCGGGGCGCCTCCCCGACCGCAGCTGCTAGCAGCCCTCCGGCTCCGCATCGCGAGCCTCGCCCCAGGCTTGCGCCCGATCGCCGAAGGTCTGTTGGGCGCAGACGCGCGGATCGACTTCGTGGCCCTCGAGCCGCCGGGACGTGTCGTCCTGATCCTCGTCGGGCAAGAGGGTGAAGACCTCGAGCTGATCGGGCGCGCACTGGCGCAGCGGGCCTGGGTCGAGCCCCGTCTGAGCGACTGGATCCAGCTCGGCCCCAACCTCGGCCTGATGCCCAACTCAGGTGTTCGGGCGATTCTGCTCTGCCCAACGTTTCGACCCGAAACCCTGGCCGCCGCGTCCGCGCTTCCCGCCGACGCGCTGACCCTAATGCAGTTTCGCTGTCTCACCAACGCAAGCGGCCTCGAAATCCTGCTGGAACCCATCGCCCCGGCGCACTCGCCCCAGACGCTCCCCGCCCGGCCCGGACCCCAGGCGCTGCCGGCCTTCCGGACGGGGCTCACCGACGACGATCTCGACCTCAGCGACGAAGAACGCAGCGACCTCGGCTAGCTACACCGGTCCTTGCCACTCGCCCGCGCATCGGGGCGACGCGTTGTGACGGTCGGTGGCGAAGATCGTCACCTGTTGACGTTTAGCGGCCACTCCCTGATACGCGAGATCTCCGTTCGGAGGGCGCTCGCTCCGGAAACTCCGGCAGTTCCGGCAGTTCCGGCAGTTTCGGATGGGGAGGAAGCAGCAGGGTGGCCGTTGAAGGAACGATCGCGCCCGACGCGACGCCTGACGATACCGATCTGCTCGAGCGGATCGGCAACGGCGATCGAGCTTCCTTCACGATTCTCTACGAGCGCTACTTCCCGCGGGTTCGAAGCTTTGTGGCCCGGCGTATCAGCAACCGGGCAGATGCGGAGGAGGCGATTCAAGAGGCCTTCATCAACATCTTCTCCTCACTCACTTCGTTTCGGGGCGAGGCGCCTTTCGCCGCCTGGGTGCTCGGTGTGACGCGACGAACGGTCGCCGGCCGCTTCAAGAAGAAGCGCCCCCTGACCGTGAGCTTCGATGAAGCCGAGGCCCAGCTCGACCTAACGGGTCACAGCGAGCCGACTCCCCTGCAGAACCTCGAGTGCCGCGAGCGCGTCCGGCGCCTCGAGGATGCAGCCGCGCACGAGCTGTCCACCTCCCAGCGTCGACTCTTCGAGCTTCACCACCTGCGCCATCACAGCATTCGGGAGATTTCGCTCCTCGTGAACAAGAGCGAGGAGTCGGTGAAGTCCAGCCTCTATCGCGCGCGAAAGATCCTACTGGCCGGCTGAGCACCACGGCCCGAGCCGCGAGCTCGACCCTCGCTCGCGCGAGAAAAGGGGTCCAGCGCCAGCCTGTTAACCTGTGAGCGATGTCGATCAGCGCCAACGAGCCTCTTGGACTGGCCCGCCGCGACTCGGCCCCGCTGACGTCCCATCCAGATGTGCGAGCATCGCGCTTCGTCTTCTCGTCGCGCGGCGCTCGTGTGCCCGGCCGGCTCCTCCTGCCCCCGAGCCATCGCGAGCCGCTGCCGCTCGTGATCCTGCAGCACGGAGCGGGCGGCTCGAAGGACGCTCCCTACATGGACGCCACCGCAGGCCCTTGGGCGCAACGCGGTCTGGCGGTCGCTTCCATCGATTTTCCGCTGCACGGAGAACGCGCCAACGCCAAGCTCTCCGGACTGCTCGGCGCCGAACTGGCGAGGCGGGGCCCCGGCGAGGGGGGCGCGGACCTCGCCCGGGAGTTTGCCGAGCAGGCACTGGCCGACCTGGCGCGTGCTTTCGACGCCGTGGCCGAGCTCGCGGAGCTCGACTCGAACCGCCTCGGCTATGCCGGCTTCAGTCTGGGCGCGATGATTGGAGCTGCGTTCTGCGCCCGCGACCCGCGGCCGACGGCCGCGGCTCTGGCGCTCGGAGGCGGCGGCTTCGGCCCGCCCGAACTCGATCCGGCTCAGCACATCGCTGCCTTTGCGCCGCGCCCCCTTTTGCTGGTCAACGTCACCGACGACGAGACGGTTCCGCGCGCGGCCGCCGAGGCACTATTCGAGGCGGCTGGCGAACCCAAGCAGCAACAGTGGTTCGAGGGTACGCACACCAGCCTGCCCGGCGCAGCGCTCAAGGCGATGTGGCTGTTCTTTCAACGTCAGCTGGAGCTGGGCGGATCGAGCTGAGCCGGCGGATGGCGTAGGGCGAGCAGGGTCCCCGCCACGACGAGCAACGGCATGGCGAAGAAGTTCAAGCCCGGCACCAGGCAGGTGAGAAAGCCCGCCGATCCGAATCCCGCCACCGCGGCCTTGTTCGATGACAGCCAGCTTCGCTTCTGCCGGAAGGAAATTTGTCGACGGTCTAGGGTGTAACTCGCATAGTCGAGCGGCAGAAAGAAGATCGCAAACCCCACCATCGCCGGACCCGTCAGCAGCTGGGAGCCGGGGATCAGGATTCCGATCAGGGTGAGACTGCCCACCACGGTGATAAAGAAGGCGGCCCGCCGCAGCTCTTCGCGCAACGAGCGAAGTCCATCACTGATCGACTCCTTCCATCCGAACTCGCTCTCCTGGGAATCGGCGCCGGATTCGATCCGCTCGACGCGCTGCGACAGAACATCGAGAAAGGGCGAGGCCAAAATGTTCGCCAGGAGAAACGAGACCAGCAGGGCCGCACCCGCGATCGCGGCGAAGAGCAAGAGCCCCAACAAAGCGAGCGCCGCCTTCCCGGGGCCGATCCAAAGCCAGGCGTACCAGTCCACGGCTTCGAGGGTCGGCATCCAGGCTGTCGCCCAGCCGTAGAGTTCGCCCGCGTAGCCGACCAGGAGCGAGACCGCGGCCGAGAAGGCCAGCAGCGACAGCCCGGCTGGCGCAGCCGCGGGCGCCCAGAGGCTGCGCTCGCCCAGCAGCAATCGACCTGCCTCGAGCGGAAGTCGGAAGCCGCCCAGAAGGGATGAGGGCTGGGAGTGCAGCATGGGGCTTCTCCGGAAGAGAGACCGAGAGGTCTATACTACAGTTCCGATTCTGCAGTTCCGATCCTGCAGTTCCGATTTGGCCTACTCGATTGAACGGACTCGCTGCCCCCACTCCACTTTACACCCAAGAAACCAAAGAAGAAGATCGCGGAGCTAACATGACGACGTTTTACCGCACGCGCGGGCTCGCAGCCGCACTCTGCCTCCTGGCGGGGTTGGCCTGCCAGCCGAAGGCCGAGCAGGATCAAACCGCCAACCCCGAACCGGCGGCGCCCGCAGGAGTGGCGGCAGAGATCAACGGCCAGGAGATCACCGTCGAAGAGCTCGACGAGTTCGTCAAGGACGAGCTCTTCAGTCGAGCGACGTCCGACCAGGAGTCTGCGAAGCTCTACGAAGTGCGCTCGCAGGCGATCGATCGGATGCTCAACAGCCGTGCGCTGGAAGACGCCGCCGGCGCTGAGGGACTCACCCCTGACGAATATCTGACCCAGCGCATGGAGGCGCGCGGCGAGATTTCGGATGAGGAGATCGCAACCTTCTACGAAGAGCACACCGACCAGATGAGCGAGAGCAGCCTAGAGGACATGAAGGATCGAATCGCCCAATTCCTGATGACGCAGCGAGCAACCGAACTGGTCTCCGAGCTGCGCGCGCAGGCCGGCGCCGTCGTCCATCTGGAACCCACCCGGATCGAGGTGGACGCGACCGGCCCCTCGATGGGGCCCGACGACGCTGCCGTGACGATCATCGAGTTCAGCGACTTCCAATGCCCCTACTGCCAGCGCGTCGTGCCGACCCTGCACCAGATTATGGAGAAGTATCCGGAGCAGGTGCGGGTGGTGTTCCGACACCTGCCGCTTCATCGCATCCACGCGAGGGCACAAGCCGCCGCAGAGGCCTCTGCCTGCGCGGACGATCAGGGGAAGTTCTGGGACTACCACGATCTGGTCTTCCAGAACAACCGGCAGCTCGCAGACGAAGACCTGGAACGCTACGCGACCGAGGCCGGCTTGGAGATGGATGACTACCGGCAGTGCGTGGCAGACCGCAAGTTCCAGGAGGAAGTCGAAGCCGACGCGAACACCGCCCAGAGCTTGGGGCTCAGCGGCACACCGGCCTTCTTCGTAAACGGAATCCCCTTGACGGGCGCACTTCCCCTCGACCAGTTCGTCAGCGTCATCGACGGCGAGCTCGCGCGCCTGGCTCCGGCTGCAGCGCCCGCCAGCTAGCCACCGAGCACTGCAATGGCGGGGATCTTCAAGGCATACGACATTCGGGGAGTCTCTCCCGACGAGCTCGACGAAGCCGGGGCCGAGCGCATCGGACGCGCTACCGCGCGCTTCATCGGTGCGGCGAAGCTGGCCGTGGGTCGAGATGCCAGACGCACATCGCCAGCGCTCTTCGACGCGCTCGTAAGAGGCATCCATCAAGAGGGCGTCGACGTCGTCGACCTCGGGCTGATCTCGACGCCCATGCTCTACTTTGCCGTTGAAAGGCTGGGGACGGGCGGGGGCATCATGATCACCGCCTCTCACAATCCTGCGCGTTACAACGGATTCAAGATCTGTCGTGAACACGCCATCCCGATTGGCGAGGCCAGCGGTTTGAAAGACATCGAGGGGCTGGCCGCCCAGGCGGCCGATTGGGCAGCCAAACCGCAACCCGGTGGCACGAGCGCCGTGGACGTGAGTGCCGGATACGTCGAACACGTGCTTTCGCTGGGAAGCGGCAGGAAGCGTCTGCGCGTCGCAATCGATTGTGGAAACGGGATGGCCGCGGCCGGGCTCGAACCGCTGCTCGAACATCTCGACCTGGACGTCGAGCGCCTCTACTTCGAGCCCGACGGCACGTTTCCGAACCACGAAGCAGATCCCTTGAAGACCGAAAATCTGCAAGACCTGATCGCGGCGGTGCGCCGGACGAACGCGGACTTCGGTGTGGCTTTCGATGGAGACGCAGACCGCGCAGTCTTCGTAGACGACACCGGTGTCCCGATTCCTTCCGACCTGATGACCGGCTTGCTGGCCAAGGGTCAGCTAGAGAGGAGCCCGGGCGCGGTCGTCCTCTACGATCTGCGATCCAGTCGCGTGACGGCCGAGGAAATCGAAGCTGCGGGCGGTCAATCGGTCATGTGTCGGGTGGGCCATTCTTTCGTCAAAGCGCATATGCGAGAAGTCGACGCCGTCTTCGCCGGCGAACTCTCCGGGCACTTCTACTTTCGATTCTCACCCAGCCTGGTGGCGGATGACGGAGTGGCTGCGCTGGTGACGGTGCTCGACCTGCTCGCCAAGGAGGATCGCCCGCTCTCGGAGTTGGTGGCGCCACTAAGGCGCTACTCGGCCAGCGGAGAGATCAATCGGCGGGTCGAGGACGTCGCGGCCGTGCTCCAAGAGATCGAGTCGGATCATCGCGACGCCCCCGAGATCTCTCATCTGGATGGCCTGCTGGTTCGCTATCCAGACTGGTGGTTCAATCTGCGTCCGTCCAACACCGAGCCGCTGTTGCGCCTGAACCTGGAAGCGGATACCGAGGCGTTGATGACGCAGAAGCGGGACGCCCTGCTCGAGCGCATCGGCGGCAGCTGAGGGCCGCCCAGGCGGGCACCCGGCTCTCTCCGCGCCCCCCAGGCACGGGCATTGACCCGTTGGAAGGCCGGGGGCACCCTCACGAGGGGTACGTATCCCCTACACGGGAGCAAACATGTTCGGCATCGGTACGACCGAGCTGCTGGTCGTCCTCGGAATCGTGGTCGTGATCTTCGGCGCCCGCCGGCTCCCGGAGCTCGGGAGTGGGCTGGGGAAGGCGATCAAGAACTTCAAGGCGGGCGTGTCCGGCAAGGACGAAATCGACGTCACTCCGAAGACCGAAGAGGTCTCCGAGGGAAAGCGGGAGTCCTGAACCCGGCCTCTTGCGGCGAGCGTCCTATCCCACCGGGCTCGCAGCCGGATCGAAGCGCGGATCGCGCTCGACGGCGACTACGTCCAGCTCGAACCGCGCCGCGGCCTCTGGCATCTCCACCACGACGGCTTCGAACGGCAGCCAGGCGGCCGCCGCGGCCGCGAAGGTCGGCGCCTGCTGCGCCTGCAGTGCCTGAATCTGAGAGGGATCGGACTCGCGCAGGATTCGTTCTGGAAGCTTGGGGCCCACCACCACCGGCGTCGCATCGAGGGTGCGCCCGGCGCTGTCGATGAGCCGAAGCTCCAACTGAGTGGAGAGATCGGACCGCGTACCGGAAGCCCGACGAATCTGGCCGGACACCACGTAGACGGGCCCGGCTACCGCGTTTTCGACCCAACGGCCCGCGATGCGATCCAGCTCGAATCCACCACCCGTCCATTGACCCAAGCTCGCGGGCGTCGGCTCGCGGCCCGAGAGACCCGCGTGAAGGCCGGCGATCAGCAGCAGGACCACGAAGACCCAGCCGAAGACTTCGCCCACCCTCGCCAAGCGGAGACTGGCCTCGGAGGGCTCGTGGTCGACCCCAAGGGTCGAGCCGAAGCGCGGCTCGCGCGGAGTTTCAGTGGCCGCGTCGACGGCTGGCACCGGCTCCGGGGAACGGCGGCGCGGGACCACCGGGCTCGATTCCAGCCGCGGAGCCATGCTCGGTTTGGTCGCAGAGGGCTCGGCTCCGAGGGCGTCCAGGCCAAATTCGTCGAAGTCATCGTCCAAGGATTCGGCGTCCCAGCTGTCCAGCCCCGCCAGGGGATCGCCCCCTTCGAGCTCGGAATCTGCGATCGAGGGATCCACTTCGGAAACCGGCGATTCGAAGCCGACGAGCAGGCTGTCCACGGCCTGCTCCGCCGTCTTCGGGCCCGCGTCGATCGAATCGTCCGCCTCGATCGGGTTTGGCATGGACTCGGCGATGACACTGTCTTCAAACGCCGCAACCGGGCTCGACGAGGACTCCGCGTCGAACTCTTGATCGAGCTCGTCGATTGGATCCACGCCGATGCCGTCGTCGAGCTCCTCGATTGCATCCGCAGCGAGGCCGTCGTCGAACTCGCCGATTCCATCCGCAGCGAGGCCATCGTCGAACTCGCCGATTCCATCCGCGTTTACGCCGTCGTCGAGCGGCTCGATCGCATCCGCGCCGATGCCGTCGTCGAGCTCCTCGATCGCACCGGCGGCGAGGTCGTCGTCGAGCTCCCCGATTGGATCAGACGAGGGCTCCGCACTGGCGTCGTCGTTGAACCCCCAGTCGCTTTCGACCTCGGCTTCGATCCCAGCGGGCTCTTCGGCGGGCTTCGACAGCGCATCGCGCGCGAGCTCGGCTGCCCGATCCGCATCGCGTTTCCGGGGCGATTCGACCGTAAACGAGTGTTCGCAGCGCGAGCAGCGCGCCCGAAAGCCGTTGTCCGGAACCTTGGCGTCGTCGAGTTGAAACTGCGTCGCACAGCGCTCACAGGTGACGATCACGCGATCGGCCCCTCCCGGTCGCGGTGCCGGCGAATTCAGCCACCCCGCTGTGCTAGGGTGCTCCCCCCGATTCCGGCCCGCTTCGTTCGTTTCGGAGCCGCCCCGGCCGCGCTTGAGGTCTGCGAGGCCAGCGAGCGGGCTGTTGGATGCCCTCGGAGGCCCCCTTGGCCGCAGGCGCCCCGCGGTCGCTCCTCGAGCGCCGCCTGCTGATCGTGACCGGCAAGGGCGGCACCGGAAAAACCACGGTGGCCGCCACACTTGCCCTGGCTGGGGCCCGAACCGGGCGGCGGGTGCTGGTCGTGGAAGTGGGTCCAGACGAGCAAATTCCAGACCTGCTGGAGCCGGGCTCGGCGGGAGGAGGCTACGCGGGCCGCATCATCGCACCAGGACTCCGCGCGATGCGGATCGAGCCTTTCGAAGCTCTCTCAGAGTACCTGGGTCTGCAGCTGCGGATCCCCGCCTTGGTCGATCGAGTCGTTCGTAACCAATCCTTCCGGCAGCTCATGACCGCCGCACCCGGTTGGCGAGAGCTGATCACGCTTGGGAAGATCTGGCACCTCGCTCAGCTCGAGGGGCAGACCGGCGACAACCCCGGCGACGACAATCCCGGTCCGACAGGCCCAAGGCCCGGGGGAAGCGGCGAGCACCGATTCGACCTCATCGTCGTGGACGCTCCCTCCACGGGTCACGGCGTTACGTTCCTCGACGTGCCCCGGGTAGTGGTCTCGGCGGTTCGGGCGGGGCCCCTTCGGGAACATACGCAGCGAGTCGAACGCTTGCTCCAGGACCCGGACCAGACGCTGGTCGTGCCGGTCGCGCTCGCGGAGGAGCTACCCGCTCGTGAGGTCACCGAGTTGGTCGAGCGGGTCCGCGAAATGGGGATCGCGGTCGATCGCGTGGCTATCAACGCCGTCGTGGAATCCGCCTTTCCGGAGAAGCTCGGCAGGCTCGACGAGTCGCTCGCCCGGCTCGATCAGAATCTCGACCTGGGCGCCCTACCCGCTCCCCGCACGCTGGCGACCTGCGTCCGCCATTTGCGAGCCCGCCACGAACTCAATCGCCACTACACGGCCGAGATCCGGCAGCTCACCCAGCTGCCAACCTTGGAGCTGCCGCAGCTCAGCGGAGGGATCCGAGGTGCGGAACAGCTCACGACACTGGCCGCTTCCCTGTTGGCACAGCCGGGCCATTCGTCATGAACCCGCCGAATACCGCGGCCACAGCCGTCGCCGAGCGCCGAATCGTCGTATGCGTGGGGTGCGGCGGCGTCGGAAAGACAACCATCGCCGCCGCGCTGGGGCTCGAGGCCGCGCGCGCCGGGCGACGAGCCCTCGTGCTCACGATCGACCCCGCCCGGCGGCTCGCCGACGCACTGGGCGTCGAGGCGCTCGGCAACCGCCCCCAGAACCTGCCGCGCGAAGCGCTGGCCGCCCTCGGCGTACCCGACGAAGGCGAGCTATCGGCGCTGATGCTCGACATGAAGCTCACCTTCGACGACCTGGTGAACCGGTTCGCCGAGAGCAAGGAGCTGCGCGATCGAATATTCGACAACCCGATCTACCAGCACGCCAGCCAGGCGCTCGCGGGCAGCGTCGAGTACTCGGCCATGGAGAAGGTCTTCGAGCTCGACCAATCGGGTGCCTTCGACCTGATCCTGGTCGACACCCCTCCCGCCCAACACGCCCTCGACTTCCTCGAGGCACCGCAGCGCCTGCTCGAATTCCTCGATAGCAAGCTCGTGCAGATGTTGATTCATCCCGCCTTCTCGGCGGGTCGGTTCGGATTCCGCCTGTTTCACCGAAGTACGCGCCGTGTGTTGCAGCTTCTCGAACGGGTATCGGGACTCGGATTTCTCGAGGACGTCTCCGAATTCCTGCTGGCCTTCGAGGGAATGTCCGACGGCTTTCGCGAGCGAGCCCACCAGGTTCGCGCCCTACTGCTCGGGTCGACCTCAGGTTTCCTGTTGGTGACGGCGCCGGGCCGCGAATCGATGCGACAGACGACGCAATTCCTCGACCGACTCGACGGATACGGAGTTCCCCTGATCGGGGTGCTCGTCAATCGCATGCGACTCTGGCCCGAGGGTGATCTGCCCCCCGAAGGCGCGGCGCCATCCGAAGCCGACCTGGCGAAGCTCGCCGGGGCGCTAGGCGCCAGCGAGGGGCCGGCCTATCCCGCGCACGACGCGGCCCAAGCGGCGGTCGGCACAGCGACGAGATACGCTGCATTGGTACGGCGAGATGCCGACTCTACGGGGCGCTTGCGCGAGCGAATCGAGGGGCGGGGCGGGTTCTGGGGTTGCATCCCGGAGTTCGACCAGGACGTGCACGATCTCGCGAGCCTGGGACGGGTCGCCGACCGAATCGCGGGAAGGGATCAGCGAGGCGTGAGTATTGCCGAAGAGCGGCCAGCCTAAGCAGCCCGGAGTTGGTTCGCGGGGCGGCGGCCGGCCGCGCGGCGCCGACGCAACCGCTCGCCCGGCCAGCGTGGAGCAGGCGCTAGCCCGGGCGGGCGAGCACGCGCGTTCCGCGCTCCGAGAGACGCTGGCGACGGTTCACGCCCTGCTCGACGCCGCATCGCTGCTGACGAGCGGGGAGCCGTCGGAAGCCCACCGGCTGCTCGGCCCGATCGCCCGACTCCTCCAAGGCCTCGGCGCCGAGCTCGACGGTGATAGCGAGGAGGCGGCAGCCCTGCTCCGCGCACTCGCCGAAGCGCTGGATTCCGAGATCTCGCGTTGGGAAGATCGCGCCCGCGACGACGACGAGGCTCGGTCGGTGCTGCGGGCATTTCTCGGACTTCGCGAGCTGCTCTGGGAAGTCGGCGTACGCCGCGATGGCGATGCTGGCAAGGGCGGCAAGCCGGGGGCGCGCAAGCCGCGCAAGGCCGGGCGCCCGACGAAGCCCAAGGGCCCGCGCGTGAGACGCGTTCCGGTGGAAGGGTGAACACCACTGGGCGGGAACGAATTCAAGCGAGGATCTGGGCTAAACTGGGTTGCCGGGGTCTCGACTCCGGATCTCCGCCGCTCGACTCGAGGGCCTGGCGATGACCGTGCTGATCAAGCGCTACGCGAACCGCAAGCTCTACAACACCCAGACCAGCCGCTACATCACGCTCAAGGGCATCGCCGAGCTGATCGAAGCCGATGAGGAAGTTCGAGTCATCGACAACGAGACCGGCGAGGACATCACCAACGTCGCGCTGTCACAGATTCTCGTCGACAACGAGCGGTCCAACAGCAGCGTTTCCCAAACCCTGCTTTCGGAGCTGATCTCTCGCGGGGGCGACGCCCTCTACGGGGCGCTTCGCCGCGGTGTGGGTGACGCCAGCGAAGGCCTCGGCGAGCTACAGAAGAGTGTCCGACGCGTCATCAAGAGCCGCGAGGACGATGCCGCGAAAATCGGCGAGTGGATCGCCGTCGCCACCCCCGATTTCGACCAGATCGTGCAGAACGCCATGGAGCGTGTCTTCAAACTCCTCGATCTACCCCGCCGCGGTGACATCGAAGCCCTCAACCAAAACCTCCAACGCGTAGCCGATGCCGTCGAATCCCTAGAACACGCCCGCCGAACCGACCCCCCAAAAGAATCCAACTAGCCCATCGGCTCCGGCCCTTAGCAACCAACCGGAGGCAACCGGCCCCAAAAAGGGGCCAACAGCACTGACGCCGAAAGCGCCTAATCCCAGACCGATTGCCGGTCGCTCAGCCCCATATCGACCAACATCTGAATCTGCGACCGAAGATCCTCCGTCATCCGCGAAACCAGCAGCTCGTCCGAAGCCGCGCCCGGCTCCAGGTGTTCGAGCGTCAACGGCTCCCCGATCCGGATCACCCACTTCGTCGGTAGCGGAAGCAATCCAAGGGGACCCAGGAGCGGGAAGGTGGGCGTGATCGGCAGAAACGGCAGCCCGACGGATCGGGCTGGAGCGCCCCACTTCAGGAGAATTGGATGCGCCTCCTCGGCCCCGACCACTCCGATCGGAATGATCGGCACTCGCGTCTCCAGCGCGACACGCACCACGCCGCCCCGGCCAAATCGCTTGAGCCGGTAGCGCTCCCGAAACACCTTGGCCGCACCCTTTTGGCCTTCGGGAAAGGCCAGCACCGAGTATCCCGAGCTAATCAACCGCTCCGCGTTCTCGCGACACGCCCGCACACCCCCGAGACGAGCCAGGTAGGGCTGAACGAAGGGGAGCGTGATCAACCAGTCGGCCACCAGAAAGCGGGGCCGGAGCTCCGAGCGGGCCCGCCAGAGGGCGTGGGAAACCATCAACCCGTCATACGGCAGTAGTCCAGAGCGATTGGCGACGAGCAAGCACGGTCGATCGCGGGGAAGACGCTCTGTGCCATGGGTGTCGATACGCCAATAACGATCGTAGAGCAGGTCGAGAAGCGGTCGGGCCCGGCGCAGCACCACGTCGTCCATACCGAACTCGTCGACTTCGCCCGAACGCTCGCTCATTCCGAACGCGCTCACCCTCCGGCGAATCGTTCGGACGAGCTCCGTCCAGTCGATCTCGTCTGCGTCATCCTGGGGCTGCGCGGGAAAGCGGGAGCGAATCTCCCGCCGCAGGCTGTCGAGCGCGTCGTGCAGCTCGTCGGTAGAGGGGCCGGGCAGCGCCTCTCCGGATTGGGGCTCGAGATTATTCGGATCGGTCACCTCGTGCTCCCGCTCACCGGTAGCGCCTCATTCGGCGGGTGGATACGAATGACATCCAGGCCTCGCGCGTGGTGTAGATGGGTTCACCGAAGGCATCCCAGCCGCGCTGCCCATCGGTCACCCACAGGTAACGGAGATAGTCGTAAAACCCTTCCGGCGGGTCTCCGTTCTGGCCCTGAGAGGGATAGTAGGCCAGGCGGTAGAGCACCGACGATGGCAGCGAGAGAATGCGTTTGCCGGCCAGCCGGACGATGGTCGACAACGGCAGCACGCCCCTCCCAACGACATTGAACACTCCTGGGTGCGGATGCAGGGTGGCCGTCTCGAGGGCGCGAAGGCAGTCTTCCTCGTGGACGAACTGCATCAACGGGTCGTATCCCAACAGCTTCGGGACGACCGGAAACGAGAAATACCGAACCACGTGGTTCCAATAGGTCGGACCAAAGATCCAACAGTTGCGCAGCACCGTCACCTCGGTGTCTGGATGGCGCACCGCCCAGCCAGCCAGCAACGACTCGACCTCGACCCGGTTTGCGACGGTGTGGGAACCGGGGTGTCCGCGCAGCGGGTGTGATTCCGTCAGGAAGTTGGGATTGTCCGGCCACGGCCCGTAGAGCATCGTGCTCGAGGTGACAACGAGACGCTTGATCTTCGACGCCTCACAGGCGTTCATGACGTGGAGACTGCCGAGCGTCTCGAGTTCGTGATCCATTTCGATGTTGGCCGTTGGCTCCGAACGAAACGCTGTGTGTACCAACGCGTCGACGCGCTCCTTCGTCAACACCTCCGCGACGCGATTGTCGGCGGTGGGCTCGGTCAGATCGACTTCGTGGAAACGGACTCGCGAATCCAGCCGGAACGGTCGACGCTGGTCGATCCCGATGATTCGCAGCCGGGTCCAACGCTCCAGCAACCGCTCGACAAGCGTGCGGCCCAGGAAGGACCCGATTCCGGTAATTGCGATGACACCCGGTGAACTCAACGGACCGACTCGCCTCGCTGCCCTTCGATTCCTCGGATACCATGCCACGCGATGCGCGCCAAGCGCGAGATGGCCGTGCTCGAAGATACCCGCTTTCGCGACCATCGCGGTCCCAGCGGTCACCCGGAACGCCCGGCCCGACTCGCGGCCGTGGATGCCGCGGTAGCGGCGCGAGCCGACGAGCTGACCCGATTAGCACCCCGCGCCGCCACGACCGACGAGATCCTCCGAGTCCACAGCCGCGGACACCTCGACAAGATCGCCCGATCGGTTCGCAACGCCCCAGCCCAGCTCGACCCGGACACGTACGTCTCCTCGGAGAGCCTCGAGGTCGCCCGCCTGGCCGCCGGGGGCACCACTGATCTGGCCCTGCGGGTGGCGCGCCGAGAACTCGCCAGCGGGCTGGCTGCCGTGCGGCCGCCCGGCCACCACGCCGAAAGCGATCGGGCCATGGGCTTTTGCCTCTTCAACAACGTGGCCATCGCGGCGCGTGCGCTGCAGCACGAAGCCGGTGTGGAGCGGATCCTGATTCTCGATTGGGACGTCCATCACGGCAATGGCACCCAGCACTCCTTCGAAACCGACCCCTCGATCCTCTACGCCTCGATTCACCAGTTTCCCTTCTATCCGGGAACCGGCGCGGCGGGCGAGTCGGGGGTCGGCCAGGGCGAAGGCTTCACGCTCAACGTTCCGCTCCCCGCGGGCTGCGGCGACGTTGAATACGTGGGCGTGATGCAGCGCCTGATCGCGCCGGCCGCTGAGGCCTTCGAGCCGGAGGTGATCCTGATCTCATGCGGCTTCGACGCCCACCACGATGACCCTCTGGCGGGCATGAACGTCACCGGAGTGGGGTTCCAGACCATGACCTCGATCGTGCGCGCCCTGGCTGACGACCTGTGTGGCGGGCGGCTGGCCTTCATTTTGGAGGGGGGCTACGCGGAGTCGGGCCTACGCGACGGTGTGGATGCGGTTTTGGCGACGATGTTGAGCGCAGAACTCGGCGAACCGCCCAAAACCGCCCCGGTCCTGTCGGGCTCAGTGCTCGAACGCGTCATCGAGCAAGTCCAACAGGTGCACGGTCCTGCATTCGAAGCGCTCAACGCCAGCTAGATCAGTGAGTTTTAGAACAATTTATTAGAGCCGATGTTGTAGCCCTACGCACGATTGACCACGACATCTTGTAGGAACAACTACCACTCGCCGAAGGCCGCGAAAAAAGCTTGCGGCGACGGCCTTGACCGGTGGGGGGATGTG
>CAXMOC010000252.1:0-2031 GCA_964194865.1 uncultured Opitutales bacterium
TCGCGGCGCCGGCCTCCTTCGCGGACGAGCAGGAACTCGAGGACAAGCCCGCAGCGAGCTCGATCGAGGACTTCGAGAGCCCACTCGAGCGCAGCTATGCGGCTCCGGAGATCAGGCCGTCCCTGTTTCCCTGGATCACGGGGCAAATGCAGCCGCTCCCGCCCTTCCTCGCGGGCTCGAAGCTGTATCTACGCTATCGCACCTACTACTTGCGCCAGGACCGCACCAGCGGTCGGCTCAGTGAAGCATGGGCGATGGGCGGCTCCGTCTATTACCGCTCCGGCTGGCTGAAGGAGTTCCTCGCCGTCGAGCTCGAGGGGTTCACTTCGCAGCCCATCGTCGCCCCCGAATCACGCGACGGAACCCGGCTGCTGATAGATCCCGGATCCAAGGGATACAGCGTGCTCGGCATCGCGAATGGAAAGCTTCGCTATCGCGACCTGGTGCTGACCGGCTACCGGCAGCCGCTCGATCTTCCGTACCTCAATCGCCAAGACAGCCGCATGACTCCCAATACCTTCGAAGCCGCGAAGCTCACCAAGGAAACAGGCCCGCTGCGTTTCGTCGGTGGCTACGCCTGGAAGTTCAAGCAGCGCAACGGCGACGAATTCGTATCGCTCGCCGAGCAGGTGGGGGTGTCGAAGAATCGGGGCGCAGCCTTTGGAAACGTCCTCTGGTACGTGAACGAGAAGATGCATGTCGGTGCCTCCGGCTTCGTCGTCGCCGACATCCTCGCAAGCGTCTACGCCGATGGGCACTACGACTGGTTGCTCGGCGACGACCTGGGAATTCGCTTCGACGCTCAATTCACACACCAGCACACCGTGGGGCAGGAGCTGCTGGCGGGTTCGCCCTTCGACAGCTGGAACGTGGGCCTGCGGACTTCGGCAAGCTGGCGCGGAGCGGTCCTACGCCTTGCATTCGCCATCACCGGTGAAGAGCGGAGAATCGAGAGCTTCTACGGCTCGAACCCGACCTACATCGGCCTGATGCAGAGGACCTTCAACCAGGCCGACGAGAAGGCGCTGTTGGTCAGCCTCTCCTACGACTTCTCGAAGCTCGGCATCGAGGGTCTGTCGGCGATCGCGAACTTCGCCCAGGGCTGGGACGGTGTGATCGCGGGCAAGCGCGGAGACGCGCGCGAGTTCAACTTCACCGCCGACTACCGCATCGGGAGCGGAATCCTGCAGAGCTTCTGGCTGCGACTGCGCGCTGCTTGGCTCGAAGACTCTGCCGCACCCAACCATGGAACGGACTTCCGGGTGATTCTTCGCTACGAGCTGCCCGTCATCTGAGGAGCTCCCGATCCACTGCGTCCTGATCGAGGGATCTCGTCGTGCTGATCGTGGGTCCGGGATCGAAAGCCGAGGCCTGATCTAGAACGGAAAGAAGATCGGGATGACGAGTAGCGTGGTGGCCCAGGTGAGTACGAGGAGCGGGAGACCCACCTTCACGAAATCGAGGAAAGCGTAGCTCCCCGGCGCGACCACCAGGGTGACCACCGGCGACGAGACCGGTGTCACGAAGGCCGCCGAGGCTGCGATCGCCACCGTCATGGCGAGCGGATACGGCGACACGTCGAGCATCTCGGCGGTCCGGAGGGCGATGGGGGCGATGAGGACCGCCGTGGCCGTGTTCGAGAGCACCATCCCGAGGCCGGCCGTGAGGAAGAAGAACACGCTCATCATCACGTTGGGCCCCGCATAGCCCAGGCCGTCCACCAGTGCCTCGACGATCAGGTCCACCCCTCCCGTACTCTCGAGAGCATCGGCGACCGGGAGCATGCCCGCGATCAATACCAGGCTGCTCCAGGAGATGGCGTCGTAGCCGTCCTCCATGGTGAGGCAGCCGGTGAAGACCGCTGCCAGCGCTGCCAACAGGACGGCCGCCACCACTGGCATCACGTCGAAGGCGGCGAGCAGCACCATCCCCGCAAGGATCAGCAGCGCGACCGGCGCGCGTCGGCGGGCGGGGGCCACCTCGTCCAGCTCCTCGGGCAGCGTCAGTACCACGAAGTCGCGGGTGTCGCTC
>CAXMOC010000253.1:0-1719 GCA_964194865.1 uncultured Opitutales bacterium
TCCAGCAGAACCTGCGGAGCGCCGGGCTTCCGTGACGGCGGGCCGCCCTAGCGTTGAACGGCTGCGAGTGCGTGACGCACGAGCGACGGACCCAACTCGGTCGCGGCGGGATCGTTCGGCGCAATGCCAGGCAGCCTGTTCCCGCCTCGTATCGACGGTGTAGAGTCCTTCTGGGGACACGAGAATCGGATCCCCTTCCACCGAGGAGGATCTCTGGCCGCGTGACCCATCCCAAACCCTTTCGATTCGGCGTCAAGTTCAGACGGGCCTCGAGCGCTGCTGCGCTCGCCGAGCGTGCACGGCAGATCGAAGCCTCGGGCTTCTCCAGCCTGCTCCTGTCGGACCATTTCTGGGATGTGCTGGCGCCTTTGCCGACGGCGATGGCGGTCGCCGCGGCGACGACGACCTTGCGAATCGGGACTAACGTCCTCGGCAACGATTTCCGACATCCGGTGCTGCTCGCCAAGGAAATCGCCACCGTCGACCTGCTCTCCGGAGGCCGCTTCGAATTCGGACATGGCGCTGGCTGGATGGCCGACGACTACCAGCAGGCGGGAATCCCGATGGACTCGCCCGGCGTCCGAATCGAGCGCATGGCGGAAGCTCTCCAGGTCATGAAGGCTCTCTGGCAGGACGGCGCAGTGGAACACAAGGGGCCGCACTACACCATTCAGGGCCTGGAGGGCTGGCCCAAGCCCCATCAGCAAGGAGGTCCGCCAATCCTGATCGGCGGCGGCGGGCGCCGTATCCTGCGCGTTGCGGCTCGATTGGCCGACATCGTTGGCATCAACCCGATCGCCGCCTCGGGAATCCACGATCGCGCAACGAATCGCGACGGCACAGCCGCAGCAACGGATCGCAAGATTGGCTGGCTGCGCGAGGCGGCAGGTTCGCGACTCGACGAGATCGAAATCTCGATGAACGCCTACGTCGCCCAGGTGACCGACGAGCACGGCGCCGCGGAGCGGCTCATGTCCGCTCGTTTCGATCTTCCGCCGGAGGAGGCGGTGAAGGTCCCGCATGGCTGGGTGGGACCCATCGACAAGATCGTGGACGACCTGCTCGCCTGGCGCGAACGCTGGGGCGTTTCCTACTGGGTGGTCCAGGATGAGGTGGCAGACGATCTGATTCCGCTCGTCGCGAAGCTTGCGGGAATCTGATCCGGTACGCGATGGAGCGCTGAGAGTTCGTCGTGTCGTTCCACTGACCGCTGGCGTCGCGCTCGGGCGTCTCGGCGGCCGACGCGAGCTGAACGGGAGGACGGGTGTCGACACGCAGGGCCGCGACGATTTGGCGGTGGCTCGGGTTGGCGGGGGTCGCGTGCTGGGCCTTTGCGTGTTGGGCGTGCGGGGATGCGCCGCCCATCGATCTGTCGGGTCCGGTGGCGGGCTGGCCCGAGTACGGCGCGACCAAGGGCGGTGGCCACGACTCGACGCTCACCCAGATCACCCCAGACAATCTCGATCGCTTGCAAATCGCCTGGTCCTACCACACCGGTGATGTGGCAACCGGTCCCGGCGCCAAGAGCTCGTTTCAAGCCACACCGATCCTGGTGGAAGACACGCTCTACTTCTGCTCCCCCTTCAATCGCGTCATCGCCCTCGACGCGGAGACCGGGGCGGAACGCTGGACGTTCGACCCGGGAGTGAAGCCCGATGACCTCTACCTGTTGAACTGTCGGGGAGTCTCGGCCTGGAAGGACGCGAAGCGACCCGAAGG
>CAXMOC010000254.1:0-29301 GCA_964194865.1 uncultured Opitutales bacterium
CCGCCACCTTCGGCGGCTCGGCCGCAGGGGTCTCGGACGCCGCCTCCCGCTCCGCCTCACGACGCTCGGCGGCCATCGTCGCTCCGCGACCACGGCGGGGCGGATGCTTGATCTCGACCACGACCCGCCCGGTGCTCGGACCGGCCTTTTCGGCCTTCGGCGCCTGGGTCTTCTCGGATTCGGCCACTTCCTCCCGGATCCGCTCCTCGTGGAGGGCGTCGCCTTCGAGGCAAGCGTTCGCAACGAGCGAGCAGTAGAGATGGATGGCTCGGATCGAGTCGTCATTGCCGGGAACGACGAAGTCGATGTCCAGCGGATCACAATTCGAATCGACGATGGCAACGATCGGGATGCCGAGGCGCCGCGCCTCCTTGACGGCGATCGACTCGCAGTTCACATCGATGACGAACAACGCCTGCGGCAACCGCGTCATTCCGCGGATCCCATCGAGAGACTTCCGGTACTTCTCGACCTGGCGGTTGACCCTCGCGAGCTCCTTCTTGGAGAGCTCCGCGGACTTTTCCTCGTCCCCCAGAATCTCCAACATCACCTTGTAGCGCTCGATCGACTTCTTCACGGTCTTGAAATTGGTCAACATTCCGCCCAGCCAGCGGTTGTTGACGAAGTACTGATTGGAGCGCTCGGACTCGAACCGAACCGGCGCCTCGGCCTGCCGTTTGGTGCCGACAAAGAGCACCTTCCCGCCCCCCGAGACGACGTCTCGCAGGAAGTCGAGTGCCTTGCGAAATCGCGGCAGCGTCAGGTCGAGATCCACGATGTGGACCCCGTTTCGCTCTCCGAACAGATACGGCTTCATGCGCGGGTTCCAACGACGAGTCTGGTGACCGAAGTGGACGCCTGCCTCGAGTAGGTCGCGGATCGTGACCTCGCTCGAGATCATCGCGGCCGCTGCGGATCCAGCTTCCGCCGCTTCGCCGGTTTTGGCCGGCGGGGACACGCTGGGAGGGGGTGCGCTTCCGGCTTCGGGCGAAGCCGGTGACTCAGCCGAGAGATCGGCCATTGGAACTCTCCTTCGCGGTTGTGGCGTCCGCCCCGGCCCGTCGCTCCCCGACCCGAGCCCCAAAGGGGTTCGAGCACCGCTGGGGCAGCCCGGAACGTGTGATTTGTCCAAGGGTTAGCAGAGTCCAGCGCGCAGGGCTATCGGGCCGCCACGGGGCGAATCCCAGGCAACGATCCCAGACGGGGAGAGCCCTCGCTGCAATTCGAATGCGCCGAGCTAGGAGCGGCTAGCTGGTGTACTCGGCGTTGATCTTCACGTAGTCGTAGCTCAGGTCGCAGGTCCACAGGTGGGTGGAGGCACGGCCTGCCCCGAGATCGACAGCCAGCTCCACCTCCTGGGCGCGGATTCGCGCGGCGGCGCGGCGGCGTGCCGCGGGGCCCGAGGAGGCGCCCGCTCGGAATACCGTCACTCCCGCGACGCGCACGGCGGCCCGGTCGAGCTTCACCCGCACCCTGGCCGCACCCACGGTCTGCAGAATCCGGCCCCAGTTCGCATCGCCGCCAAAGAGCGCCGTCTTGACCAGCAAGGAGTTCGCGACGCGACGCGCCGCCCGCTCGGCCTCGGCCGCATCGAACGCGCCACTGATCCGAACGGTCACGAGCTTAGTAGCGCCCTCTCCATCCCGAGCCAGATCTCGGGTCAGGGCGATGGCAACCTGCTCCACCGCCAGTGCGAAAGCCGCAGCCCCGGGACTGCGGGGGCCGCGGAGTACGGGATGCTTCGCCTCGCCATTCGCGAACAGCAGCACACTGTCGCTCGTCGAGGTCTCCCCATCGATGCTGAGACGATTGAAGCCAGCCTCGGCGGCGCCGCGCAGCACGCGCCGGAGATAGGCGGGCGCCACGGCCGCATCGGTGAGTAGAAAGGCCAACATCGTTGCCATGTCGGGTTCGACCATTCCCGATCCCTTGGCTATCCCGGCAACCGTCACACGCGTTCCGTCGACGTCTGCAGTAACCAGGCAGGTCTTGGGAAACGTGTCCGTCGTCATGATCGCCCGAGCGGCCCGCTCCAGGCCCCCCACCGCCAGCGCTGCCCCGGCGGCCCGGATTCCGCGCCGAACACTCGGCATTGGCAGGGGCATACCGATCACCCCCGTAGAGGCGACCAGCACTTCTTCGACGGGCGCCCCGATCTCCGCGGCCGCGCGACGCGTCATCTCCGCGGCGTTGCGTTCGCCGCGCTGGCCCATCGCCACGTTCGAGATACCGCTATTGACGACGACCGCGCGCGCGCGGCCATCGCGCACGCGATCGCGGCACAGTTGCACCGGAGCCCCCACAATCGAAGAGCGGGTGAAGACTCCGGCGACCCGCGCCGGGACATCGCTGGCGATCAGCGCCAAATCGAGGCCGCGCGGCTTGACGCCGCAGCGCACTCCTGCGGCTCGAAAACCGGGCACTGCAAGGGGGGCGGCAGGCTTCAAGACAGCTTGCCGAAACTCAGAGGGCGCCGCAGCACTTCTTGAACTTGCGCCCGGAACCGCAGTGACACGGATCGTTGCGGCCGATCTTGCCTCCCTTGGTCGGTCCCGCGGTTCGCGGTCGGGAGCCTCCTCTGGCCGGAGGCGGCATCGCTTCGGGCGGCTGAGAAGCCTGCCCTGGCATCGCCTGGGCCCTGGGCTGCGGGTCGGGCAGTGTGAACTTGTAGAGCACATCGACGGCTTGAGAATCGACGTGCTGGTTCATTTCTTCGAACAACGCGTAACCCTCGCGCTGATACTCGATCTTGGGATCGCGCGAAGCGTATCCGCGCAGGCCCACGCCGTCGCGCAGGCCGTCCATGGTGTGGAGGTGATCTTTCCAGCGTGCGTCCAGAATCTGGAGGAGGATGTCGCGCTCCAGATCGACGAAATGCGGGTAGCGGATGTCGCTGTGTTCCACCGCCATCGCATCGCAGACCTTCCTCTTTTCCTCGAGGAGTCCGGAAAGCCGATCGAAGATCGCTAGACCCAAGGCATCCCGGTCCGAGACCAGAGCGCCGTTCGTCACGAAGGGCTCGTCGGTGGGATCCAGAGCGATGCCAAACTGGGCTTCGATCGCCGCCGCCAGCTCAGCCATCTCCGCCGCTTCCGGGCTTCCCTTCTCCGGCCAATGGGCGTCTAGATTCGCCACGAGCGCGCCCTCGGCCATGTCGATGACTTCCTGGTGGATCGACTCGTTGCCCAGCATCTCGCGGCGTCGGGTATAGAACGCGCGCCGCTGCTTGTTCATGACATCGTCGTAGTCGAGAAGGTGCTTGCGCATGTCGAAGTTGCGCGCCTCGACCTTGGTCTGCGCGTTCTCGATCACCTTGGTGAGCAGCGTATTCTCGATCGCCTCTCCGTCTTCCACTCCGACCCGATCCCACCATTTCGCCACTCTTTCAGATTCGAAGATACGGAGCAGATCGTCCTCCAATGAGAGGAAGAACTGGGTCGACCCCGGATCGCCCTGGCGGCCCGACCGGCCCCGGAGCTGGTTGTCGATTCGCCGGCTCTCGTGGCGCTCGGTGCCCATGATGTGGAGGCCTCCGGCTGAGAGCACCTGCTCGCGCTCCTCCAGACATTGCTCTTCGTAGGTCGCCAGAGCCTCCGCGTACTCGGGATGTTCTTTGTCGTGATTGCATTCGGCCAGCGCCAGGAACTCGGCGTTGCCACCCAGCACGATGTCGGTCCCGCGTCCCGCCATGTTGGTGGAGATCGTGACGCTGCCGAAACGACCGGCCTGGGCCACGATCTCAGCCTCGCGCTCGTGCTGCTTGGCATTGAGCACGTTGTGCTTGACGCCGCGCTTGGCGAGCTTCTTCGAGAGCTTCTCAGAGGTATCGATGGAGATCGTTCCCACGAGAATCGGCTGCCCAGCCTCGTTGCGCTCGATGATCTCTTCGATCACCGCATCAAACTTCTCTCGCCCCGTCTTGAATACGACGTCCTGCAGGTCGTCGCGAATCATGGGCTTGTTGGTGGGAACGACAGTGACGTCGAGGTTGTAGATGTTCGCGAATTCGGGGGCCTCGGTGTCCGCGGTCCCGGTCATTCCCCCGACCTTGTCGTACATGCGAAAGAAGTTCTGGAACGTCACGGAAGCGAGCGTCTGGTTCTCGCTCTGAATCGTGATGCCCTCTTTCGCCTCGACAGCCTGGTGGAGCCCGTCGGACCAACGCCGTCCTGGCATCAGACGTCCCGTGAATTCGTCGACGATGATGACTTCCTTCTTGCCGGTCTCCCCCACCTTCACCACATAGTCGACGTCGACCTTCTTGAGGGTATAGGCCGACAAAGCCTGATTCACGGCATGGATGACGGGGACCATCTGAGGGTCGTAGAGGTTCTCGACGCCGAGCATCTTCTCGACCTTGTGGACACCCGCCTCGGTGAGCGTTGCGCTATGGGACTTCTCATCCACCCAATAGTCGCCGGTCTCCTCGATCTCCTTGCTCGCCTCTCCCTTGGTTCCGACCTGGAGCCGCGGAATCACCTTGTTCACCACGCCATAGAGATTGACGTTCTGCTCGGAGCGTCCCGAAATGATCAGGGGGGTACGCGCCTCATCGATGAGAATGGAATCCACCTCGTCGACGATCGCGAACGCCAGCTCTCGCTGGACGCAATGCTCCAGGGACAGCTTCATGTTGTCGCGCAGATAGTCGAACCCGAGCTCATTGTTGGTGATGTAGGTGATGTCGCTTCCGTAGGCCTCGTCCCGCTCCTGATCGTCCAGACCGTGGACCACCACCCCGACTGACAGACCGAGGAACCGGTGTACCTCGCCCATCCAATCCGAGTCTCGACGCGCCAGGTAGTCGTTGACGGTGACGATGTGGACGCCACGGCCGGAGAGCGCGTTCAAGTAGGCCGGCAGGGTCGATACCAGGGTCTTGCCTTCTCCGGTCTTCATCTCGGCGATCGAGCCGTTGTGAAGAACGATGCCGCCAACCAGCTGGACGTCGTAGTGGCGCTGGCCGAGGGTTCGTTTCGCGGCCTCACGCACGCTGGCGAACGCTTCGGGCAAGAGATCGTCGAGTGTTTCGCCCTGAGCCAGACGTTCTCGAAAGACGACCGTACGTTGCCGAAGCGCGTCGTCGGAGAGGCCTGCAAACTCGGGCTCGAGACGGTTGATCTGCTCGACAGTCGGTTCGAGCTTCTTGATCAACCTGTCGTTGGCACTTCCGAAGACCTTGCGGACGAGGCTCGTGTTCATCTCACAAACCCCGACCGAGCCACGCGTCCGCGTTCATGGTCAAGCGGTAAAATCCCAGGCACAGCCAGCTACACCGAGATTTCGCAGCGCGGGGATCGGGTCGAAGCCAGATGACCTACGACCAAGGGACTGATGAGATGGACTCTAGGCATTGCAGGCGCCAGGTTCTCCCAGGGGGGCAGACGTGGCGGTTCAGTGTACGAAAGCGCCGACGCGGCGGCAATTTGGTCACGCGAACGCCGAGGTCAAGCTTCCTAATCGAAAATATAGTCGAGCGGGTTCACCGCTTTGCCCTCCACCTCGACGACATAGTGGAGGTGAGGGCCGGTGCTGCGGCCGCTGTTGCCTAGCGCGGCGATCCGCTGACCACGCTCAACGGAGTCTCCGCGATTCACGTAGAAGTCATCGGTATGGCCGTAGACGGTCCGCACGCCAAAGCCGTGGTTGATGATGAGGCTATTACCCAGTGGGCCGCGCTTGCCGGCAAACTCCACCCGGCCCCGAGCGGGCGATACGACATCGGTACCGCGCTCACCGGCGATGTCGATGCCGGCATGAAACTGTTTGCGGTTCGTAAAGGGAGAGGTACGGGATCCGAATCGCGAGGTCATCCAGCCCTTGGCCGGCCAGATTGCCGGGGTCGACGCCAAGTGATCTCGCTTGCTCTCGAGCTCGTCCGCGAGCTGTGCGAGCGAGAGTTCCTGCGAATCGGCTACCTGGCCGAGCTTCTGGGCGTCGCGCTGCAGCGCCTCGAGCCGCGGCTCCTCGCGCGGCTCCCCGGAATCGGCTTTGGTCTCCCCCTTGGCGGCCCCGGACCCGGCAGCGGGGCCGTCGGGGGACGGGACCTCACCGCCGTCGAGCCGCGCATCGGCCTCCCCCGCGTCACGACCCAGCTCGGCCACCTCTTCGCCTCCCGTGGCCGCCGAGCCCGGAAGGTTCGCAATGATGCGAACCTTCCGTTCGAAATCTGAGATGCGCTCCAGCCTCGAAGTGACTTGCTCGAGAGTCGAATCAAAAGCGGAAATACGCTCGCGCTGCTCGACGACCTCGCGCCGCAGCCGCTCGAGCTCTGAATGGGCGATCCGCACGCGCACGTAGTCTCCGAGACAGAGCGTCAGCAAGGCCGCCGAGACGCCGGCGACCCACACGCCGCGCCGAACGGTCTCCTTGAGAACCTCGAAACGGCGGACCGGTGCGGTCTCATCCGAAACCACGATCACCGAGTAGCGATCCATGAACCCCCTCTTGCCTCGACGCCTAACGAACGTCGGGCAAGCTCACCCGCAGCAGCAGCTTGCCCACGCGAATCTCGTCTCCGGTTTCGAGCTTCATGCGCTGCTCTCGCTTCCCGTTGACGGCCGTTCCATTCGTACTTCCCAAGTCTTCCACGAAGAACTCCTCTCCGTCGAAGCCAATCGCAGCGTGCGCGCGGGAGATAGTCGGATCACTGATCACGACGTCGGCAGTGCGGCCTCGGCCGATGACCGCCCAGTCGCGATCGACCGGCAACTCGAGACCCTCGAAGAATCCACGCAACACCCGGACCGAGGCCCCCGAAGGAAGCGGCCCGGCCAACTCATGCTGTTCCATGGCGGACGAGCCGCCCTCCGATTCATCGACCACGCCCGTGCCCACTTCCGTGATGTCGGACACACGAATCCATGCGTCCGAAGGACCGAAACCCCTGATCGGAGCGTCTTGGCGGGGGCTTGAACCCGGGGGTGCGTCCTAGGGCGTAGAGCGCATCCGGATCAGCTCTTGGGCGTGGCGACGGGTGGCCGAAGAGACCTCCGCGCCCCCGGCCATACGAGCAATTTCTTCAACCCGTTCACGGCCTTCCACCCGCAGGATGCGTGCCAGCGGGCGTCCCTTCTGCTCTTTCTTCTCGACCCGGAAGTGACTCGTCGCGTACGCGGCGATCTGCGGTAGGTGGGTGATGCACAGCACCTGATGGCGGCCGGCGAGCTCGGCCAGGCTCTGCCCGACACGGTCCGCGGCTCGCCCACCGATGCCCGCGTCCACCTCGTCGAAGATCAACACCATTCCGTCATCGGCGACGCGGGTCGCTGATTGGATCGCCAGGAAGGCTCGCGAGAGCTCGCCGCCCGAGGCGACCCTGTGCAGCGGCAGCAGCGGGCCTTCGGAGCTCGCCGAAAAACGAAATTCGGGCGTCTCCAGACCACCCGGTCCACACGGCGCAGCTGCCGCTTCCGCAGCTTCTGTTTCCGGCATGGGCGCAGGAACGAGTGCGAGCTCGAAGCGCGCCTGAGGCATCCCCAACTCGCGCAGCGCCTGCTCGACCGCAATGGCCAGGCGTTTCGCTCCTCGCTTGCGACCCTTGGAGAGCTCGCCTGCAGCCGCGGCCAGGCGCTCTGCCCGCTCTGTTCGCAGCCGGCCAATCGACCCGGCACGCTCGCTCGCCGACTCCAGCGTTTCGAGCTCTCGGGCGGCCTGCTCCCGGAACTGCAGCACCTCCTCAACCGATCCGCCGTACTTTCGCTGCAGCGCTTCTACCTGCGCGAGACGCTCGTCGAGGCGGGACAGGCGCTGGGGATCAGCCTCGATTCCGGCGCAGTAGCGCTCGAGCTCGGCACCACTGTCTCGCAGCTCTTCCTGCACCGCTTGCAGTCGGGCGAGCAACGGTCCGAGCTCCGCATCCAGCCCGGCCGCCGACGCGAGCTGCCGAACCGCCTCAGCAAGCAAGTCGCCCGCCCCCGAAGCTTCGCTCGCTGCGGGGTCACCCGTGAGCAGGCCCAGGGCAGCGGCTCCCTCGTCGCGCAAGCGCTCGGCATGAGCGAGACGCGATCGCTCGCCGCGAATTGCCGCGATCTCTTCGCCGTCCAGCTCGGCCTGGTCGATCTCTGCAACTTCGAAGGACAAGAAGTCGCGGCGCCGTTCTCGCTCGAGCTCGGCGCTGCGAAGTTCAGCGAGCTCGTCATCGAGCGCGCGCAGCTCGGCGAACCCCCGAGACACCGCCTCTCGTTTCGGCAACAACCCAGCTGCCCGATCCAACAGGCGACCGTGGAACTCCTTGCGCAGCAGCGCCTGGGAATCGTGTTGGCTCGAGACTTCGATACGTCCCGCGAAGAGCTCGCCGAGCGTCGCCGCCGGAGCTAGCTCTCCGGCCACCCGCGCGCGACTCCGGCCTCCGCGCTGAATCGTACGGCTCACCACGAGCTCGTGCTCGTCGGCGAGAAGTCCGCGGCGTTTGAGATCGGCTTCCAGCTCCGGGAGATCGGTCGTGCGAAATACCGCTTCGACGCTGGCTTCCTCGCAGCCTTCGCGAATGGCCTGTGGTGAAGCGCGGGACCCCGCAAGCAGCGCCAGCGCCCCGAGCACGATCGACTTCCCCGCACCGGTCTCGCCAGTCAGAACGTTGAGGCCCGGACCAAACTCGACCTCCTCGCTCTCGACGATTGCCAGATTCGTGATGCGCAGCGATTCGATCACCGCTCGCCCCAGCGCAGCTTGCTTCGCATCACCTCGAAGCGGTTGCGGTCGGGGGGAACCAGCATCCGCATTGGAGCGTCGGAAGCCCGCAGACGCACGCGGTCGCCCTCGTCCAGCTGACAACCCACCTGACCATCGACGGTCAGGTGCACCTCGCCGCCGCGCATGGCTCGGACGAGGATGGCCACATGGCACGAGTCCGGCAGTACGACGGGCCGCTGCGTCAACGCGTGGGGACAGATCGGCGTCAGAACGATCGCTCCGATTCCCGGCAGCAGCAGTGGGCCGCCCGCCGACAGCGAATAGGCAGACGATCCAGTCGGTGTGGCCGCAATCAGGCCGTCGCCGTGATACGTCGTGACTTCGACGTCGTCTGCACAGGTCTCGAGATCGATCATCCGAGACAGGGCCGTCTTGGCGATGACCGCATCGTTGAGGGCCAGGAAACGGCCGATCTGGCGACCGTCGCGCTCCACCTCTACAGCGAGGCGCATGCGCAGCTCGACGCGCAGCCGATCTTCCAGCACCAACTCGAGTGTCGAAAAAAGCTCCGATTGGGAGATCTCGGCCAGAAAGCCCAGCGTTCCCAGATTCACTCCCAGAATCGGAACCGCTCGCTCGCCGATCGCTCGGGCCACGGCGAGCAATGTTCCGTCGCCACCGAGCACGACGATCAGGTCGACCTCAGCTGCCAGCTCGTCGCGCGGGAGGCCCGGTGCACCCGCCGCGTTGCCGGCCTCGCGACCCAAGAGGACCCTGACGCCGCGTTCCTCCAGCCATTTCTGGAGTTCTCGCACCACGGTGCCGAGCTGGAGCTGGTCGGGCTTGAGACACACACCGATGGAACGAACCGCCATGAACACTCTCTGCCGGGGGGACCCTCGGATGATCCCACGTTGCTAGCATCCTCGCATGCCCCCCGAGGACACTCTGGACCTCTTCCCAAGGGAGCCAGATCGAGTCGACGCGCGGGCGCCGCTGGCCGAACGCATGCGCCCACGCGCGCTCGATGAAGTGCTGGGCCAGGACCAGCTGCTCGGCCCGGGCGCGGCCCTGCGCTCGCTGGCGGAGTCGGGCGCCCTGCCCTCGCTGATTCTCTGGGGACCGCCGGGCTGCGGCAAGACGACGCTCGCCCGAGTGCTCGCCATCAGCGCCGGAGCCCGGCTCGAGGCGCTCTCGGCCGTGATGGCGGGCGTCAAGGAGATTCGGGAGGTCGTACAACGAGCTCGACGCGAGGGACAACGCACCGTGTTGTTCCTCGACGAGTTGCATCGGCTGAACCGCGCCCAACAAGACGCCCTGCTGCCGCACGTCGAGTCCGGGGTGGTGACACTGATTGGCGCCACTACCGAGAACCCGTCGTTCGAAGTGATCGCACCGTTGCTCTCCCGTTGCCGGGTCTTCACCTTGGCGCGGCTCGATGCCGACAGCCTGGCCGCGCTGGTTCGCAAGGCGGCCAGTGATGAGGATCGCGGTCTGGGAAAGGCCGGAATCGAATTGGGCGACGAAGCGGTGGCGGCGATCGCCCACGCCGCCGACGGCGACGCACGCCGAGCACTCGGCCTGCTGGAGGCGGCGACCGCCGTCCACCTCCGCACCGAACAGGCCTCTGCGCCCCTCGGCCTCGAGGCCATCCAAGAGGCGGCCGGTCAGCGGTTGCTACTCCACGACCGGGATCGAGAAGAGCACTACAACGTCGTTTCGGCGCTGATCAAGAGCCTTCGCGCCAGCGATCCCGACGCGGCGCTCTACTACGCGGCGCGCATGCTCGAGGCCGGTGAGGACCCGCTATTCGTCATGCGAAGGCTGGTGATCTTCGCGTCTGAAGACGTTGGCAACGCGGAGCCACTGGCGCTGGGAGTGGCCACGTCGGCCTATCTGGCGGTGGAGCGGATCGGCATGCCCGAAGGCCGAATTCCGCTCGCGCAGGCGGTGACGTTTCTCGCCTGCGCTCCCAAGAGCAATGCCTCCTACGTGGGAATTGGCCGCGCAAGCGAGGCCGTCAAACATCACGGCTCACTGCCGGTCCCACTTCACCTACGAAACGCCCCGACGACGCTGCTGAGCGGGATGGGGTATGGGAAGGACTACGAATACCCACACGACGCACCCGAACGCTTCGTTGCGGCCGCCAACCTGCCTGCTGAATTGGGCGCCCCCAGCTTCTACGAGCCCACCCGGGAGGGCGCCGAGGCGGCGATCGCGGAACGTCTGGCCGCCTGGCGCAATCGGCGCCGCGAAGCGGCGAGCGGGCGGGAGGGTGAATAATGCTTGTGGAGTTTCGGATCCCGGCCAGCGGTCTCCGCGGACTCAGGGCTCCGGCTGATGCGCCTGAACGCGATTTCGACCGTTCGTTTTCGCCAGATACAGCGCAGCATCGGCGGCCCCGATCAGCTCTTCGACGGACTCGAAGGCGGAATCGAAAGCCGCAGCACCAATACTGACCGTCACCTTCGCGCTGCGACCGTCCGGCATCTCGAAGACGGATTGCTCGATGCGTGCACGCCAGCGCTCGGACATCGCGATGGCCCCATCCAGATTGCTGTGGGGCAATAGGACCATCAGCTCCTCACCCCCGTAGCGAGCGGCCACGTCCGTCCGGCGCATCGCTTCCAGCAGCAGGGACGACACGCCGCGCAACACGGCATCCCCGCCGGGATGGCCATAGGAGTCATTCAGTTGCTTGAAATGATCGAGATCTGCCATCACGAGAGAAAATGGGGTGCCGTAACGCTTCGCTCGCAGAAACTCGACCTTGAGTACATCGAACCCATAGCGCCGCGTGCGGAGGCCCGTGAGAGCGTCGAGCGACGACATCCGCTGGAGCGCCTCGTTCTTGCTGATGAGCTCATCCTGAAGCCGCTTGACCTTCAGATGGAGCTTCAGACGAGCAACCAGATCCGCCGGGTGAAAGGGCTTGGCGATCGCGTCCCAGGCCCCTCCGTCGAGCAGACGAGCCGTGCGGTCGAGATCGGTCTCCGCTGTCAGAAAGATGAACGGAGTGTTGACCCCACCCGGGCTCGACGCCTTGGCGCGCAAGAGCTTCTGACCATCCAGCCCGGGCAGCTCCAGATCGCAGAGCACCAAGTCCACCGACTCGGCCAGCAACATCTTCAATCCGTCGTAGCCGTTGGAAGCTTCGCGGATGGAATCGAACAGCGGCTCCTTCTCCAGCACGGCCCGAATCTCGGCGCGATGGGTATCGGAGTCGTCGACGATCAAGATGGTGGCCATGCTGTACTCCAGCCAGCGTATCGGCCGAACATTGCAGGACCTTGGGCAACCCGTAGCGAACCGCGGAGATCGAACCTGGTGATATGCTGGCAGCCACGGATTCCAGGAACTCGCGAATGCGGGCACTCGCGAGGACGTTGCTGCCCCGGAGCGGGCCGGCTTTGCCTGGGCGCACGCTCGACCTGAGCATCGAGCCTCCATCAGTGGTGCAGACCTGTCGCTTCTAGCCATCACAATGGTCTGCCTGTCGGCGCTCTCGCACGCCGGCTGGAACGCCTTGGGCAAGCGCGCCGCGGCCGACGCGACCTTCTTCTTGCTCGCGAGCCTCGCCGCCTTGCCGCTGGCGCCGCTGCTTTGGTGGTGGATGCCACCGCTCGGCCAGTGGCCAGAATCGCTCGGCTGGATCCTGCTTGCGACCGGACTCTGCCAGGCCGTCTACCTGTCTGCCCTGGGAGGCGCCTACCGGGCGGGTGACATGTCGGTCGCGTACCCACTGCTGCGATCGCTACCTGTGATCGCGGTGTCGCTGGTCCGGGTCTCGCTGGGGGACGCGGACAAGATTGCTGCGGCCGGCTGGGCCGCCATCGCGCTGATCCTGATCGGCGGCTTGATGCTGCCGATCGCGGGGTTGGCCGACCTGTCCTGGCGACGTTACGTGAACCGCTGCTGCGGATTGGCCGTCGTCGCCGCGATCGGGACCACTGCCTACACGCTGCTCGACGACGTGGGCGTTCGCTCGCTGGGAGAGACGCTCGGATGGATGCGAGCGGCCGTCGTCTACGCGCTGCTGGAAGCCGGAACCACGTCGATATTCCTGGCGATCTGGATCGCGTGTTCGCCCAGGGAGAGGCACAGCCTGCGTGCGGTCAGCCCCCAGACGGTTGGCCGGGCCGTCGCAGCCGGATGGGTCTCGTTCGGAACCTACGGCCTCGTCCTCGCGGCAATGGCCATCGCCGACCATGTGACTTACGTGACCGCGCTCCGCCAGCTGAGCATCCCGGTTGCTACGCTGATCGGTGTGACCTTGCTCGGCGAGCGAGCGGCCTCACCCCGCCTGCTGGGATCCGCACTGATCTTTACCGGGCTCGTTGCTCTGATCCTCGCCTGATCCCAGCGGCAGTCAGGCCTGCTCGGCTCGAAAGATCGTGCCGCGTGCCAAGCAGAGGCCCTACTTGACAGTTCTGTCATCATCGATCCACGCTAGTTGCGAAGCCTGCATCGCCGGGGAGGAACCCACTCTGCGCCAGATCCGGTACAAGCGCCGAAGCTGGAAATACGAGCTGGTCGAGCGCTTCGAAGTCGAGACGGGATTGCGAGCGGGTGAAGCGTTCGAAATCTCGGGCGGCTACGTCCAGCTGACGGCGACCGGCCGGCTTCGAATCGCGGCGGGTTACGCCTGGGACGGTGCGAGTGGGCCGACGCGGGATACTCACAGGATCATGCGCGGCGCGTTGATCCACGATGCCTTATACCAGCTATTTCGCGAGACGCACCTCGACCGCGAGCGCTTTCGCGACGACGTGGACGAGCTCTTTAGAGAGATCTGCATCGAGGATGGCATGTCGCGCCTGCGCTCGTTCTACGTCTATCACGCGGTCCGACTGTTTGGCAGTCGTGCTACTCGGCACAAGCCAAACGGCGTTCTCTCCGCCCCCGCCGACCCAGCCGAATGACCGCCTCGCCGCGAATGCCGCTCCCCCCTTGGCACCCTCCGATCCAAGTCAGCGGTTTTTCCACACACCGCTGGTGTGGTTGGGCGAGCCGTGCCGACGACAACGAGCGGGAAACTACCGCGTAGCATCGCGGCTGCAGATCTCCCAGCCGGAGTGCGCGCTGAGCGCACCGATCACGACGCGCTCGACGCGATCGTGGGCGAGCACCGCGGTTGCCACTGCGCGCGCCGCGGCGCGGTCCGCCGGGGATTCGACCTTGTTGAGCACGACGACCACGCGCGCCCCAGCAGGGACGTTCTTCAGACCGCCCCGCGACGATGTGATCAGGGTTGCAAGTGTCTCCGGGGTCAGGAGCTGATCGGGGGCGAGGCCCGTGACGGCCGAGACCCGCTCGGGGCGATGCGCGACCTCGCGGATCGGCCCGGCGAGCGCGTCGATACCCACGACCGGCACCAGGAGATCGGTCTCTGCGGGTACCACCGGCTCGTGGTCGGCCGGCGCCTTGACCGGACGCATGCGCGAGCCGTCCGCTTCGACCACGACCCAGTCCACGCCCGCAGCGGTGAGCAGCTGAGCAGGAAGTTCAACAGGCACTCCGACGGCCCGATCTCCCTCCACCCGACCCACGATGAGCAGGTTCGTATCGAGGCCCTCGAGCCGCTCCCTCCACGCCTCGTCCGCCAGGGTGCAGACTGCCATCGCCAGCTTCATCTGAGCCGCGAAGATGCGGGTGGTCGTGGTCATCACCACCCGACCGGGCAGCTCGCCCCCCAGGGCGAACATCAGGCTGCTCTTCCCCCCGCCGCCGACGATCGACACCAGAGCGGGCCCAGCGCCAAGACCGAGCGCTTCCGGCAGCCCACCCGCGCGGGTGACGCAGATTGGCGTCGTTCCCCCACGAATCGGATCGGCAGCGTCGGTCACCGACCGAGGGTAGCGAGCCGGTCCAGTGCCTGAAGCGGGTAGGGTTTCGCGGGAGCGATCCGCCCCCAACTCAATCGTTCGCGATTCGCTCGGGCGGGGAATACGCATCGGAGGTGGCGTCGGGGGTCTGGCCGGTCCGAGCCACCAATTCCGGCCGGTACATCCGGGTCTGACCGTTGAAGAAGGCCCCGCGTTCGATCACCAGGGAAGGCGTAGTGACGTCGCCGTGAACCCGCCCGGTCGACTGGATGATGACGTCACGCGACGCGTCGATTTCACCGACCACGGCGCCCGCCACACACACCGACCGTGCCCGAATGCTGCCATCCACCGAGGCGTCGGCACTCACCGTCACGGTCTGCTCGCTTTGCAGGGCGCCGCGAAACTCTCCGGCAATCTCGATGGAGGTCTTGATGACCAATTTTCCATCGACCTGACAGCCGTCGGCAAAGAAGGTAGCGGGCTGATCCGGGCCAGGGCTCGGGAGAGCCGTCGACTCGAGATCGCCTTCACGATTTCGGATCGCCCGTTGCTGCCAGCCGAACGTGCCGTTTCCCATGCAATCTCCAACCAACCTGCCCTGCTTCGAATCCAGCTGCCGCTGAGCTGCGCCCTGCTGAAAGTCGCATCGACGCGTGGATGCGCCCACTTGAGCCTGATCCGGCTGATTCTCGTCAGACTGAGGTGATTTCAATGCGCTAAGGGCTGGGATGGCGGGGCGGACAGGACTCGAAACCGTGCCTTTCGAGACCAACTTGCAACAAGATCAAAAACTTACGGACTATTGTTGGGGCTCGATACCCGTCCTGCCCACTCTGTCATCGACCCCAGCCCTGCTCACATCGGCCTGCGGCCGCCGCGGTTCCGCGGCACGCGTACCGTGCGGTTTCGGCGTCGGTGGAGCCAACCCAGACCGACACCGCCCGATATCAGCTGAAGAATGAGTCCCGGCTCGGGTATGACGGTCACCGCGACCGCATAGTTGCCAGCTTCGAGGTGGGTGCCGTCAAAGGGTACTCCGGTGGAGCTGACCCCGGTGATGCCGAAGTAGTAAGTGCCGGCAAACTGGAGCTCCAAGCGGCACATGGAACCGAAGCCGACCAGAAACAGATCCAGGTCATTGTTGCCGGCGTCGTCTCCGATGCAGAGTCTCATCGTGGTCGGATCGGTGGTAGCGCTATTGAACAGCCCCAACACGGTGTCGGGAATCTCGAAAACTGGAGGGTCTTCGAGGGGCGTTGTCACCACCTCGATAATGTCACCCGGGAGCATTCCACTGATTCCAATGAAGTCGTTGTTGCCAACGGTGAGCGAAAACTCACCGCCATCGGTGGTGACAGTGTCGACGGCTTGGGACCTGTCCATCTGAATGGTGGCCGTCGAGATGGAGTCGTTGGCGGGTTCGTCGTCGGTGAGCAGCGCCGCTGCCGGCGTAGCAAGCAGGACCAGCATCAGGGGGAGAAACAGCTTCTGCATGATCTTCGTCATTGATGACCGCAGCCCCGATCATCGGCGATCATACGTTCACCAAGGAACAAGGTGCAATCCCCCTCATCTGCCTGAGTTCCGCATTGCCCGAGGAGCTACAACAGCACCGGATTGGTCCCCAGCGGTGCCCCATTGAGTCCCAGCCATCGCGAAGCGACGACGTTGCCCGGCGAGACTTCCCGGAGTTGGCTGGCGGCCAGGCGCCTGGCGGGGCGGGCGGGACTCGAACCCGCAACTTCCGGCGTGACAGGCCGGGGCTCTAACCAATTGAACTACCGCCCCCCGGGACGAGTGGGTCGAGTAGCCAATCCCGGCGGCTCGTGCAAAGGGCCACCTGCCTCGGCGGGCTGCTGTTGCGCGTGGGCGGGATGGTGGGCGCGGACGGGTTCGAACCGCCGACTTCCTCGGTGTAAACGAGGCGCTCTGCCAGCTGAGCTACGCGCCCGATGATGGCGCCGAACGAGCTTAGTTGACCCCGGCCGGAGTCGGAAGCTCGGTGACCGGTTGCTGGTGGGGCGGCGGCACCTCGATGATGCCGTCGAGCTCGTGGTCGCCCTCGCGGAGGAAGCCCGCTGGATCGGCCACCGCCAGCGCGGCCATAAGCACTTGATCCATGTGATCGACCGGAATGATCGTGAGGTTTCGCTTGATGTTGGCCGGGATCTCCGCGAGATCCTTCTCGTTGTCTAGGGGGATCAAGAGGGTGTCGATGCCACCCCGATGCGCCGCGATCATCTTCTCTTTCAAGCCACCGATCGGGAGCACGCGGCCCCGCAGTGTGATCTCGCCGGTCATCGCCACGCTGGACTTGACCGGGATGCGGGTCAGCGCCGAGGCAATCGTGGTGGCGATCGTAATGCCGGCCGACGGTCCATCCTTGGGCGTGGCGCCTTCTGGCACATGGATGTGGATGTCGACCTTCGAGTAGAAGTCACTCGTCAGACCCAGCTGCTTCGCGCGCGATCGCACGTAGGACAGCGCTGCATTGGCGGACTCCTGCATCACGTCGCCAAGCCGTCCCGTGACTTGCAGCTTGCCCCGTCCCGGCGTCACCGAAACCTCGGTCTGCAGCAGCTCACCACCCACATCGGTGTAGGCGAGCCCGGTGCACACCCCGATCCGGTCCTCCGCTTCGGCCCGGCCAAAGCGGAATTTCTGGACCCCGAGGTGCTTTTTCACCTTGGCAGGAGTAATTCGCGTGAGTGAGACCGACTCGCCGGCCTTCACGACGTCTCGCGCGACCTTGCGGCAAATCGAGGCCAGCTCGCGCTCGAGGTTCCGCACGCCCGCCTCACGCGTGTAGAAGCGGATCAACTCCATGATGGCGGCGTCGGTGAATTCGATCTGCTCCTCGGTGAGGCCATTCGCCTCGATCACCTTCGGGGCCAGGAAGCGCCGAGCGATCTGGAGCTTCTCGCTCTCGATGTAGCCCGGCAGCTGGATGATCTCCATTCGGTCCTGCAGCGGGCGCGGAATCTGGTGGAGCACATTTGCCGTGCAGACGAACATGATCCGCGAAAGGTCGTAGTCGACATCCATGTAGTGATCGTTGAAGGTGTGATTCTGCTCCGGGTCGAGCACCTCGAGCAGGGCTGCAGAGGGGTCTCCCCGGAAGTCCATCGACATCTTGTCGACTTCGTCGAGCAGGAAAACGGGGTTGCCGGAGCCCGCCTTCTTCAGGCTCTGAAGCACCTTGCCGGGCAGTGCCCCGATGTAGGTGCGGCGGTGGCCTCGAATCTCGGCCTCGTCGCGAACGCCGCCGAGGCTGACTCGAACGAAGTCACGGCCGGTGGCGCGGGCGATGGACTTGCCCAACGACGTCTTCCCAACTCCCGGCGGTCCAACCAGGCACAGGATCGGACCCTTCATCCGCTCGACCAGGGTCTGCACCGCGAGGTACTCGACGATTCGCTCCTTGGGCTTCTCGAGCCCGTAATGGTCTTCGTCAAGAATCTTCTCCGCCTCTTCGAGGTCCCGCTTCTCTTCCTTGTACTCATCCCAGGGGAGGCAGAGGAACCAGTCCACGTAGTTGCGGACGACCGTCGCCTCGGCGCTCATCGGAGACATCATCTTGAGCTTGCGGATTTCCTTCTCGCAGCGGCTCCTCATGTCAGGATTCATCTTCTTCTTGGCGAGCTCAGCCTCGAGCTCATCGACTTCGTTCTTGAATTCGTCGCGATCCCCGAGCTCCTTCTGGATCGCCCGCATTTGCTCGTTGAGGTAGTACTCCTTCTGGGAGCGCTCCATCTGCTTCTTGACGCGGCCGCGGATCTTGCGCTCGACCTCGAGCACCTCGATCTCGGCTTGCATGCGCGCGTAGACTTCTTCGAGCCGCTTGCCTGGAGACACGGTCTCGAGCAGCGTCTGGCGCTCCGCGAGCTGGAGATTCAGATGGGCCACGATCGTGTCGGCCAGCCGCCCGGGGGCCGTCACCGCCGTGACGGTATTCAGCGTCTCGGGCGGAACCTTCTTGTTGTACTTGACGTACTTCTCGAACGCCGAGTGGACGGTTCGCACCAACCCGTCGAGCTCGACGGTACGGCTTTCGGTCTCCGTCAGCTCCTCCACCTCACAGGAGAAGTGGGGCTCGCTGCTGACGAAGCGGGTGATGCGCGCCCGGTGCTTTCCTTCCACCAAGACCTTGACGGTGCCGTCGGGAAGCCGCAGAAGCTGGATGATCGCCCCGAGCGTTCCAATTTCGTAGATGTCTTCTTCAGTGGGCTCGTCTTCGCCGGCTTCGCGCTGAGCGCAGAGCAGCAGCTCGCGCTCGTCGGACATGGCCTGCTCCAGCGCCTGGATCGATCGGGCGCGCCCCACGAAGAGCGGAACGACCATGTGCGGAAATACCACGATGTCGCGTAGCGGGAGAAGGGGGAGGACCCTCCCGGTCTGGGCGTCACCTTCTTCTTGCTCGTCGTCGCTGTGAAATATCGCCATATTCGTTCCGTTCCCCCCTAGGCGGACTCAGCTTCCTGCTTCAGGACCATGAGCGGCTTGCTGCCCTGCTCGATCACCTCTTCGTTGATCAGGCATTCCTCGACGTCATCTCGGGAGGGGATTTCGTACATCAAGTCGAGCATCACTCCTTCGAGAATGGAACGCAGGCCCCGCGCCCCGGACTTTCGCTTCAAGGCCTGGCGAGCCACGGCCCGCAGCGCCCCATCCGAAAATCGGAGGCGGACCTCCTCGAACTCGAAAAGCTTCTGATACTGCTTGATGAGTGCATTCTTGGGTTGGGTGAGGATGTCCATCAGGGCATCCTCGTTCAACTCGGTCAGTGTGGCGATCACCGGCAAGCGCCCGACGAACTCCGGAATCAAGCCGAAGTGGAGCAGATCTTCCGATTGAACTTCGCTCAACACTTCGCCGAGCCTCCGATCCTTCTCGGTCTGGATATCGGCTCCGAAGCCCATTCCCTTCACTCCAATTCTCCGCTGAATGATGGACTCGAGGCCTACGAAGGCTCCTCCACAGATGAAGAGAATGTTGGAAGTGTCGATCTGCAGGAACTCCTGCTGTGGGTGTTTGCGGCCACCCTTGGGCGGAACGCTGGCCATCGTCCCTTCGATGATCTTCAGCAACGCCTGCTGGACGCCTTCTCCCGAAACGTCACGCGTGATCGAAGGGTTCTCGCTCTTGCGCGCGATCTTGTCGATCTCGTCGATGTAGATGATCCCGCGTTGGGCGCGATCGACTTCGTAGTTCGCCGCCTGTAGCAGGTTCAGGATGATGTTCTCGACATCCTCACCCACGTAGCCCGCCTCGGTGAGGGTGGTGGCATCCGCGATCGTGAAGGGAACATCCAGAACCTTCGCCAAGGTCTGCGCCAGCAGGGTCTTCCCGCACCCGGTCGGGCCAAGCAGCACGATGTTGGCCTTCTGCAGCTCGACGTCGCCCACGAAGGTCTGGCTCTCGATGCGTCGATAATGGTTGTGGACCGCGACCGCGAGGACCTTCTTGGCGCCCTCCTGCCCGATCACGTACTCGTCGAGGGCGGCCTTGATCTCTACGGGCTTGGGAACCCGGGAGGTCGTCGCCGTCTGTTCTTCCTGACTGTACTCCTCCGCGATGATGTCGTTGCACAGCTCGATGCACTCATCGCAGATGTAGACAGTGGGACCGGCGATCAGCTTCTTGACTTCGCGTTGGCTCTTCCCGCAAAACGAGCAGGAGAGATTCGCGTCGTCTTCCCGCTTCTTCATTGACCCGCGCCTCCGCCGTTCGTCTTGCCGTTGCTGCGCCCGCCAGCTTCGCGCTCGTGGACCACCCGGTCGACCAGCCCGTAGGCCAACGCCTCGTCTCCAGACATATAGTAATCGCGTTCTGTATCGCGCGCGATTTCCTCGACTTCGCGCCCAGAGTGAGCGGCAAGAATCTCGTTCATCCTCTGGCGAAGCTTGAGGATTTCGCGGGCGTGGATATCGACGTCTGTGGCCTGGCCCTGCACGCCGCCCATCGGTTGATGGATCATGATCCGCGAGTTGGGCAGGGCCGAGCGCTTGCTCGGCGTCCCTGCGGCCAACAGCCAAGCCGCCATCGATGCGCACTGGCCCATGCACAGGGTCGAAACGTCCGGCCGCACGTACTGCATGGTGTCGTAAATCGCGAGACCGGCAGTGACAGAGCCCCCCGGCGAGTTGAGGTAGAGGTGGATGTCCTTGTCCGGGTCTTCTGCCTCGAGAAACAGCATCTGGGCGACGGTCAGATTCGCTACATCGTCGTCGATTCCGGTCCCCAGGAAGATGATCCTGTCTCGCAGCAGGCGCGAGTAGATGTCGAAGGCGCGTTCGCCCCGCTGGCTCTGCTCGATCACGTAGGGGATCAGAGGCATCTCACGCTCCGTTGCCGTGCGGTCAGACCGCGCGAACGGAAGGTACCGGACCTTGGCGTTCGCCCGCCCATGACGCGCTGGTTCTTGCTTGGTGTCCCCGTTCTCGTTCGCCTCGCCGGACAGCCTTTTGCGCTCGTGCCGCGAACGGGGGGCCTAACGGCACGGGATCGAAGCAACTCGCTCGAGCCGGAACTCTCCAGGATTCGCGAGACGGCCGCCAGAGGCCCGGAAAAAGAACCGTCCTTGCCTCTAAGTCTCTGAATTTTCTGAACTTTTTCTGATCTTGGCACGTTCGGCCAGGAATTCGAGCACCTTGTCGTCTCGAAGTTGCAGCCGCAGGGCCGTGACCAGCTGCTCGTCTTGCTTCATACGCTGCAGATCCGACGCTTCGCCCTGCTGCTCTCCGAGCATCTCCGAAATGCGCGCGTGAACCTCGTCATCCTCAACCTCGATCTCTCGATCGGCCGCGATCGCCTGGAGCACCAGCATCTCGCGGACGTCCCGCTCCGCGTTTGGGCGCCACTCCTCTTGCCAGCGATCCAGCTGCGCACGGATGGCCGCCTCGTCGACGCGGCCCTCGAGCCGGCGCCCCGCGCTGGCCAGCTGATTGTGGAGCTGCCGCTCGATCATTCCGGGTGGAACTTCGAACTCCATTCGCTCGAGCAACGCGTCCATCAAGCTGGTTCGAAAGGTGTCCTTCGATTCGCGTTCGCGCGCCGATTCGAGGTCCGCTCGAATCCGTTCGCGCAGGGCTTCGAGCGAATCGAATTCTCCAAGGTCCTTGGCAAATTCGTCATCGATCTCAGGAAGGTGGCGGCGGCGGACGTCTACGATGTGAACCGCGAATGCGGCCTGCTTTCCCGCGATCTCCGAGTTCGCGAAATCGTCAGGGAACGTCACGCGGACGTCGACGTCATCGCCCGAGTGGGCGCCGATCAGTTGATCTTCGAAGCCGGGAATGAAACCCCCGTCACCGACTTCGAGCTGCACTCCCTTGCCCGACCCGCCCTCGAAGGGCTCGCCTTCGATGGTTCCAACGAAATCAATCGTGAGTATGTGAGCGAGCGCAATGGCGGTTCCGTCCGGCTCTTCGATCAGCGGTGCGTTCGTTGAGCGCAACATCTCCAGTCGCTCGTCCACCTCGGATTCCAGGACGTCCACCTGTGGACGAATCGCCGCAAGCCCATCGAGATCAGGCAGCTCGATGGGCGGGCGAACCTCGACATTGGCCGTGTACCGAAACGGCGCATCGGGCACGGGCTTGCTCGCCTCGATGGCGGGTTCGCTAACGGGCTCGATACCCGAGAGTTCCACGGCATCCGCCAGCGTCTCGCCCACCAGGGTGTTCTCGAGTTGTTCAGCCACTGAAGCCCCGTAGAGCCGTTCGAGGACCGAGCGGGGCGCCTTCCCCGGCCGGAAGCCTTTCAGCCGAACCTCCTTGCCGAGATCGCGATACGCGCGATCGAAGGCCTTGCGGACGCGGGCGGCGTCGATCTCCACCTCTAGCGTGTAAAGGATGGGGCTCCGCGCGATGGTCTCGACGCGTATGGTCTCTGACGGTTTTGACTTGGCCATGGGAACCCGCGCTCGGGGCGTGCTGTGCCGGGGACAGGACTCGAACCTGCACGCCCTCACGGACTGTGGCTCCTAAAGCCACCGCGTCTACCAGTTCCGCCACCCCGGCGCTCGCGGCAACTTAGGGGCGAAGCCCAGGGGAGTCAACGCGGCTGGCGTCTGCGCCACGCGTTCCATGACGAAGACTCGTAGGTCGTCTGGTGGAAAGCGCCGGATGACTTCGAACCCGAGTTTTCCACGGCGCGTCGGGCCAGTCCGACGCGCCCGCGAAACAACGGACCAGACTGGTGAGCGCGGAAGGAATCGAACCTTCAACCTAGGGATTAAGAGTCCCTTGCTCTGCCAATTGAGCTACGCGCCCACCGTGGGCGTCACAGTACGGACGGCTACCGGGCGCCGCAAGGGCGATCGCGTCCGACAGAGCTAGATCCGTCAACCGTCTCGCCCGTACCCACCACCACCGGGAGTCTCGATGCACAGCCGATCACCCGGGGAGAGTGCCAACGTGACCTTGCTGGCAAGCCGCTCGACGTTGCCGTCGCGACGCTCGAGCGTATTTCGACCGGGTGCACCGGGCGCACCCCCCTTCAGACCGTAGGGCGGGTTCTCTCTGCGCTCGGTCAAGAGCGAGACGGTGACGGGCTCGCAGAATTCGTAACAGCGTTCCAGGCCGTCGCCGCCCCGGTATCGCCCCCGACCCCCTGAGCCACGCCGCACGGCGAAGCGCAGCAGACGAACCGGATGCCGTACCTCGAGCACCTCCACGTCCGTGATCCGGGTATTGGTCATGTGGGTGTGTACGCCCGAAGCTCCGTCGAAGCCCTCCCCCGCCCCCGCACCGCCTCCAATGGTCTCGTAGTATCCGAAGCGGTCGTCGCCGAAGGCGACGTTGTTCATGGTCCCCTGGCTGGCCGCAACCGTCCCCAACGCTCCCAGTAGGACGTCGACGATTCGCTGGGAGGTCTCGACATTTCCGCCGACCACTGCCGAACCTGGAGGCGGGTCGAGGAGTGATCCGGGGGGAATCACGATCTCCACGGGATCTAGACAGCCGCCGTTGAGCGGGATCCGCTCGGCCACCAACGAGCGAAGTACGTAGATGACAGCAGCCTGGACCACGGCACGCGGCGCGTTGAGGTTTCCGCTCACCGCGGGCCCCGTGCCAGCGAAGTCGACCCGCATGCGCGAGCCATCGATCCCCAGCGCCACGCAGATCGGAGTTCCGTCGTCGAGTTGATCGGCGAACTCGTGGATCCCGTCCGGCAGCTTCGCGATCTCACGGCCCACCTTCTGGGCGGCCGCCCGCTGAAGCTGTTCCATCGTAATCTCGACTGCTCTACGTCCGCGTTCGTCGACGAGTTCTTCGAGCAGCCGAACTCCGCAGCGATTGGCGGCCACCATCGCCTCCAGCTCGGCGACGTTGTCGTCGGGATTGCGAGCCGGGTAGCGCGCCCCCGTCAACTCTTTGCGAAGGCGCGCCTCGTCGAAGTGGCCCCGACGCACCGCGCGGAAGGGGCGCAGCACGACGCCCTCCTCTTCGAGGGTTCGAGAGTCGGCAGGGATCGATCCGGGCGTCAGCCCCCCGATATCAGCGTGGTGCCCCCGGCTGGCGACGTAGAACGCCGGCGCCTCTCCTCCACAGAAGACGGGAGTCACGGCCGTGACGTCGGGTAGGTGCGATCCGCCCGCCGCCGGGTCGTTCGTCACCAGCACATCTCCTTCATCCAGGCGGGGGAAAGCGGCCCGCAGTTCGCGGACCGTCTCCGCCATGGCCCCGAGGTGGACTGGGATGTGCGGGGCATTCGCCACCAGGCCCCCGTGAGAGTCGAAGACCGCGCACGAATAGTCGAGGCGCTCCTTGATGTTGGTTGACACCGAGGTGTTTCGAAGCACGGCGCCCATCTGTTCGGCGATCGACATGAACCGATTCCCAAGGACCTCCAGGCGAATCGGATCTGGGTGCTCCACATCGGCCGGCTCCTGGGCGCGGGCCGGGGCCACGTCTTCCAGGATGAGAATCCCCTCCGCCCCCAGGCGGGCCGAGAAACCGGGATCGATCACGATGGTTCCGGTGTCCTCGAGTACGAGCGCGGGGCCTTGGAGCACCGCCCCGCCATGCAGCGACTCGCGGTCGAATACGGGTGCGCTCACCCGGCCCACAACCGGAAACCAGACCGGCTCCTGCCGCAACGCTGTGGGCGAAGTGGCTGCTAGCGCTTCGTCGACAACCGGCAGCGCGACCTCGGGGTGCGGAGACTCGGCGCTCGCGCGCACCCGCGCAGTGACCACCTCGATCGGGCGGCCGGGGCGCGCATAACCAAAACGCTCGCGATGGTCGAGCGCGAAACGGGCCGCGAAGTCGCCGTCGTCCGGCGCGGCAACCGCGAGGGCGGTCTCGGTCCCCTCGTAACGCAGATCGACCGCAAACTCGATCCGCACAGCATCGGGCGCGACCCCTTCCCCGCCAAGCTCCGCCCTGCCCCGCCGCTCGAGCTCATGCAGGCGCTCCCATACCGGAGCGGGAAGGGTTCCGTCGACGTCGAGCGGAACGCGTCCCGCATCGTGCTGGCCGTCCCAGCTCACGTCGGCCACCCCAATTCCGTAAGCCGAGAGAATTCCCGCGAACGGATGAAGCAGGACGGTCCGAATGCCGAGCTCTCGAGCGATCGCGCACACGTGCTGACCGGCAGCACCACCGAACCCCACCATGGCACAATCACGGGGGTCGACGCCCCGCGCGACCGAGACCTCGGAGATCGCGTGGGCCATGTTGGCATTGGCGACTTCGACGAAGCCCGCGGCGGCCGCCTCTGCGTCTAGCTCGTGCCCCTCGCTGCGCAGCGCTACCGAAAGCTTCGCCAGTGCCCCTTCGACCGGGCTTTGCACCAACGGGAACGGAAAGCGGTCCGGCTGCACGCGACCGAGTGCGAAGTTGCAATCGGTGAGCGTCAGCTCCCGCGCGTCCGGTCGCCCGTAACAGAGCGGCCCGGGGACAGCCGACGCGCTCTCCGGTCCCACCAGCAGACGAATACCGTCGAAGCGACACAGGGAGCCCCCTCCCGCCGCCACCGTGTGGACCCGCATCATCGGGGCCTTCACGCGCACGCCTCCAATCAGGGTCTCGAAGCAACGCTCGAGCACTCCCTCTCGAAGCAGCGACACGTCCGTCGAAGTCCCGCCCATATCGAAGCCCAGCGCCCGGGGAAAGCCAGCAGCCGCGGCGACTCGGGCCGCTCCGATCACCCCCCCGGCGGGTCCAGAGAGCAACGCCGTAGGGCCCTTGAAGCGCTCTTCATCGGTCAGCCCACCGGAAGACTGCATGAAGCGAAGCCTAGATCCTGGAAGGGCTTGCCTCAGTTTCTTCACGTGACCTCTCAAGGATGGAGTGAGGTAGGCGTCTACGGACGCGGTCTCGCCGCGCGCCAATAGGCCCAGCTCTCGGGCTATCTCGTGCGAACAGCTGACGTAGGAGAAGCCCACTTCCTCGGCGAGCGCACGTAGGCGTGCCTCGGTCTCGGGAAACGCGTAGGCGTGAACGAGCGCGACTGCGACCGAGTCGATGCCGTCGCGATGGGCTTCGACCAGTAACTGGCGAGCCTCGTCCTCGTCGAAGGCATCCACGATCTCGCCGTCCGCGCTGAAACGTCCACCCACTTCCGCAACCCGCTGATGCAGTGGAGCCGGTTTCTCGATCCGCAGAGCAAACAACTCCGGGCGCTCCTGGGTTGCGATCTCCAGAAGATCTCCCAACCCGTGGTTGGCGATTAGCAAGGTCGGCGCGCCGCGCCGCTCGAGCAAGGCATTGGTGGCCACGGTGGTGCCCAACCTCACGCGGCACTCGGGTAGTGGCGCTCCGGCAGCGATGCTTTCGGCGCGTTCGAGAATCGCGCGGATACCCTCGACCGGCGCGGTATCCGACGAGAGCAGCTTGAAGACGTGAAGAGAGCCATCCGGAGCCCGGCCGATGCAGTCGGTGAAGGTTCCGCCGCGATCGACCCAGAACTCCCAACTCACTCCGCTCGAGGGCATCACCCGGCTTCGAACTTCGAGCTGCGCGCGCGGCGCAGCAACCGCAGCATTGCGGCGCGGATGGGTGGATCGCCAATCGTGAGTGCTCCGAGTGCGACGACGACCGCGAACGCGAAGCCTCCGATGGCGAGATCCAGCAGCGACCCGCCCACCCCGGACCGACCGCCGAGCGCTGCCATACCCGCCGGTGCCGCCAGGGCGCCGATCAGCGAGGCGCGAATACCGGTGGAAGCCAGCAGGCGCAGGTCCGGTGCCCGGTGCACGGCCCGAGCCAACAGCAGCGTGAGCACAGCGTTCGCACTCATCGCGATGACGCCAGCGGCCGCCAAGCCGGCGGCCCCGTATTGGGGACCGAGGGCGAGGTACAAAGGGATCGCCGCGAGCGCCACCACAGAGGCCAGGAGCATCGGACGCCAGGTGTCACCCCGCGCAAAGAACGCCCGTACCGCGATCTGTTGCAGGATCCAGGCCGGCACGGCAAAACTCAGAACGCGCAACAGCGCTGCGACGCTCGCCGCGTCCGCTCCGCTGAAGCGGCCGTGTCGATAGACGAACTCGACCAGCGGCACGGCCAGGGCGAAGAGTGCGGCAGTCCCGATCAACGCCAGGGCGAGACCCACGCGGAGCGTGTTCTCCAGCACGGAGTTGAGCTCTCGCACCCGATCCTCCGACCAGAGGCGGGACAACGTCGGTAGGGCCGCCGTCGCGATCGCCTGGCCCGCCACAGCGACCGGCGCCAACATCAGCTGCCGGGCGTAGCCCAGGCGCGCCACCGTGCCCTGTTCGAGCAGGGCGCCGAACCAGCGCTCGTACCACTCATCGACCGTCAGCAGACTGAGACCCAGCATCAGCGGGGCGGCGATTCTCAGGTACCGCCACAAGTCCGCATCCAGCGGCGCGATCCGGATCGAGACGCGAAGCCGCGCGCCCCAGACCGCATCCGCCAGGGGAACCAGGAGGGCTCCGATGACTCCCCCCACCAAGGCACCCCATGCAAAGCCCTCGGGCCCGATCGTCTCGACGAACGCGAACCCGATCGAGATGATGCCCAGGTTGTAGATCACCGGGGTCAGCGCCTGCGTGGCGAAACGCGAGCGCGCCATCAGGACGGCGCGAATGATCCCTCCGGCCACGAAGCAGATCTGGGCTGGCAGAACGATCCGAGTGAGGCGAACCGTCAATTGCTGCGTCGCCTGATCGAAGCGGGGAAACTGGAGCGCGATCAGCCCCTCGGCCCACCACCACAAGAGGCCGGTCATGACGACCGCGATCCCGCCCACACTTCCGAGCACCAACGCAAACAGGCGGGCGGCGGCGGCTTCGCCATCCCGGCCCAGCACCCGCGAGTACATGGGAATGAAGGCAATCGACAGTGCGCCGCCGGCCAGGAAGTAGTTGAGCAGATCCGGTAGCTGGAAGGCGGCCCGGTAGGCGTCCATCTCCGCACCCGCGCCCACGCCGTCAGCGAGGACGGCCTCGCGCACGAAGCCCAGGACTCGCGAGAGCAGCACACTCGCTGCCAGCATCGCCGCGGCCGCCGCGAAGCGCGGCGTCTGCGGGCGATCCCCGGCCGATTCGCTCAAAGTGGTCCCCCCGCCCCGAGTATGCGGAATTTCATGCACGCCATGGAGCCCATCGAATCGAGATCGCCGATCCGAAGACTCCTAGAGGGGATTGGGTTCCCGCCAGCAGCGACCGTCGAAGCTCTCGACCACCACTTCGTCTCCCTCGCGGCCGCGCAGGTAGGGATGGGTGAGGGGCACCTTCCCGTAGGGCGTGTCGAGGACGAACAGCGGGATCGCGAACCCGCTCGTGCGGCCGCGCAGCGCGCGGAAGATCTCGACCCCCCGTTCGATTGGGACGCGAAAGTGGCCGGTGCCTTCCAGCAGCTGACTCTGGTAGCAGTAGTAGGGGCGCACGCGCATGCGGACGAGCCCCTCACAGAGCTGCTTCATGACCTCGACGTCGTCGTTGATGCCACGCATCAAGACGCTCTGATTCCCCAACGGGATACCGGCGCGGGTCAGCCGATCGCAGGCTTCCGCCGCCTCGGCGGTGAGCTCCCGCGGATGGTTGAAGTGCGTGTTGAGCCAGAGCGGGTGGTAGCGCTCGAGCATCCGGCACAGCTCGGGAGTCACGCGCTGCGGGAGCGTCACCGGTAGCCGCGTTCCCAGTCGCACGATCTCGACGTGATCGATCGCCCTCAGCTCAGCGAGCAACCACTCCAGGCGGTCGTCCGAGAAGACCAACGGGTCACCGCCGGTGAGGAGCACGTCTCGGATCTCAGGTGTTCGCCGGATCCAATCCAATGCGATCCCGAGCTCGTGCTTCTTCATCGCCCACTCGGGCTCGCCGACCATGCGTTTGCGTAGGCAGAAGCGGCAGTAGAGCGCACACTCGTTGTTGACACAGAACGCGATCCGATCGCGATAGACGCGGATCACGTTCTTGACAGGAGAGTGGGCGACCTCGTCCAAGGGGTCCGCGAGGCCCGCCGGATCGTCGAGCTCCAGACTGCGTGGCACCACCTGACGGCGTATCGGGCAGTCGGGATCGTCCGGGTCCATCAGGGATGCGTAATAGGGTGTGATGACGAAATGGAAGCGATCCGAGAGCGCCTCGATGGCCCGGCGCTCGTCTGCGGTGACGCGAACGTAGCGCTCGAGATCCGCCGCACTGCGAATCCGGTCGCGCATTTGGGAGGTCCAGTCTTCTTCGCTCGCCTGCGGCTCGCTGCGCGCCGGCGGCCGAGCCGGCTTGCCCGGTGCTTCGCTCGGGTCTTCTTCGCTCGCCTGCGGCTCGCTGCGCGCCGGCGGCCGAGCCGGCTTGCCCGGTGCTTCACTCGGGTCTTCTTCGCTCGCCTGCGGCTCGCTGCGCGCCGGCGGCCGAGCCGGC
>CAXMOC010000255.1:0-79822 GCA_964194865.1 uncultured Opitutales bacterium
CAGTTCGTGTGCGGGCACCCTTCGAATCACGTCCTGCTCTATGGCGAACGCGGCACCGGCAAGTCATCGGCCGTCCGCGGCTTGCTCACGCGCTTCGGAGCGCGGGGTTTGAGAATGGTGGAAGTCCACAAGTCGGATCTCCTCCACCTACCCGCGGTCCTCGAGGGCTTGAGCGATGCTCCCCAACGCTTCGTCCTGTTCTGTGACGATCTGTCCTTCGACGCCAGCGAATCCGACTACCGCGAGCTGAAAGCGGCCCTGGAGGGAAGCCTCGTCTCGCCACCGGAGAACGTTCGGATCATCGCGACCAGCAACCGGCGCAACCTGCTTCCCGAGAGCGCAGCGGACAATCGCGCGGTTCGGCTCGACGAAGCCGGCGAGCTGCAGCTCGGAGAAACGATCGATGAGAAGCTGGCACTCTCGGACCGATTCGGTCTGGTGCTCGGCTTCTACGGCTTCAACCAGGACACATACCTTTCGATCGTCGAGCATTACGCGAAGAAGGCGGGAGTGCGCGCCCCGGTGTCGGAGTTGAGAGATCAGGCACTTCGTTGGGCGTTGCGCCGCTCGAGCCGCTCTGGTCGCACTGCTCGGCAGTTCATCGACGACCTCGCCGGGCGAGAGGCGGTTGCGCAACCGTCGCGAAAGTCATAGGTCTATACTTGTCGATGCCGAGGTGGAGGACGGATGGATAGTGCGGCGTTAGGGCTTTCGCTGCTCGGTCTGCTCGCAATCGCCGCGCTCGTCGCCACGAATGCCTATTTCGTCGCCACCGAGTTCGCATTGGTGGCGGTTCGCCGCACCCAGGTAGAGCTTTGGGCCGCAGAGGGGCGGCGTGGGGCGGCCTCGCTCAAGACAGCTGTCGACCATCTGGATGACGCCATCGCGGCCACCCAGCTTGGAATCACGCTGGCGAGCCTGGGGCTGGGCTGGATCGGCGAGCCCGCGCTGGCGGGCCTGATCGAGCCACTGCTCTCCGCGGTCGGCGTGGGATCTTCCGTGGCGGTTCACGCGCTGAGTCTGACTCTGGGTTTCGCCGCCATCACCTTCATCCACGTAGTGGTGGGCGAGCTCGCGCCCAAGGCGCTCGCACTCGACTTTCCCGGGCGGGTTGCATTGGTCTGCTCGGGGCCACTTCTGGTCTTCGGACGAATATTTCGGGTGGTTTTGCGGGTCATGAACGGTGCCGGCAACGCCATCGTTCGCCCCTTTGGGATTGGCCCCGCTGGTGGCGCCCAGGCGGTGCACTCGTCCGACGAGTTGTCGCTCCTGGTCTCGGAGTCGCAGGCAGCCGGTGTGTTTCGTCCCTACGCGGGGCGGATTCTCGGCAACGTCTTCCGCCTCAGCCGCACCGTGGTGCGGGATGTCATGATCCCGCGGGATGCGGTGAGGGCCATTCCGTATCAAACCGAGCCAGAAGAGCTGCTCGATCAGCTGCGCGAATCGGGCTTCACCCGGCTGCCGGTCTACGACGGAACGCTGGATCATATCGTCGGAATCTTGCACACCAAGGATCTGTTTCATCTCTACGCTCGAGAGCGCGTCGTGGTGTTGAGCGACGCGATTCGGCCGGCCACCGACGTAAGCCCCGAGCTGCCGGTCGTCGACGCGCTTCGTCAGTTTCGCCGCGGGCGCCGTCACCTCGCCATCGTGCGCGATCCGGGCGGCCCGCTGCTCGGGGTATGCACCCTCGAAGACGTTCTCGAGGAGATCGTCGGCGAGATCGAAGACGAGCACGACACGCCCACGGCGGCGGGCAGCGAGTAAGAGGGTCGGCGCGGATGCCCCTGGGCGTGGTGGCGACGGGCCACCGCCGGGTGACCGATGCGGCGTCGGCGACGCTGCGCGCGGGTGGTAACGCTTTCGATGCAGCGGTCGCCGCGGCCTTTGCGGCCGCCGTGGCCGAGCCGATGTTCACCAGCCTGGCCGGCGGAGGATTTCTCCTGGCTCGCACTGGGGCAGGGGAGGAGAGGCTGATCGATTTCTTCGTGGACGTTCCCGGACGCGGAGCTCCTCGTCACGAGCCGCGTCTCACTCCGGTCACGGTTCGTTTTCCTAGCTCCGAGCAGGTCTTCCATGTCGGGCTGGGTTCGGTCGCCGTGCCGGGGACGCTGCGCGGCCTGCTCACCGTGCATCGGCGGCTCGGGCGAATTCCGCTGCGCGAGGTCATCGCGCCGGCGATTTCGCTGTCGCGCGACGGGCTCGAGGTGACCGCCCACCAGGCCTACGTGATCGATCTGCTAACGCCTATCACGACTTCGAGTGCAACGGGTCGCGAGTTGTTCGCTCCCGCCGGGCGCGCTCCCCGGCAGGGCGAGCGGATCCACAATTCTGCGCTGGCGGACTTTCTGGAGTTGCTTCCCAGCGAGGGGGATCGGGATTTCTACGACGGTTCCCTCGCCCGGACGATCGCCAGCGAGATGAGCGCCGGAGGCGGCCTGCTGACGGAGAGTGACATGGCGGCCTATCAGGTGATCGAACGAAGGCCGCTGGCGGTCGCGTATCGCGGGCTTCGTCTGCTCACCAATCCGCCCCCTTCGTTCGGCGGCTCCCTGGTTGCGCTCTCGCTCCAGCTGCTGGCTGCCGCGGGCGACGAGGGTGCGAGCTGGGGTTCGGCCGAACATCTGAGGAAGCTGGTCGCGGTAATGATCGAAGCGGAGCGAGCGCGTGAAGAGGGCGGCGCAGAATCCGCAGGGGAGTCTCTCGAGGCCCGGTCCAGCCGTGTGCGCCGGGCGTTCCGCGGTACGACCCACATCAGTGTGAGCGACGCAGAAGGCGCGGCTGCAAGCATGAGCCTTTCCAATGGAGAGGGCTCGGGATCATTCGTGCCCGGCACAGGCATCATGCTCAATAACATGCTCGGTGAAGACGATTTGCACCCGGAGGGCTTCCACTCGAGCCCGCCGGGGGAGCGGCTGGCTTCGATGATGTCGCCCTCCCTGCTCTCCGACGACGCGGGAGTGCGTCTGATCCTGGGAAGCGGGGGCAGCAAGCGGATTCGCACCGCATTGGTGCAGGTCATCAGCAATGTCGTAGATCACGCAATGAACCTCCGCGACGCGGTCGAGGCACCGCGGCTGCATTGGGACGGCGAATGCGTGCAGCTGGAGCCCGGGTTCGAGCCCGAGGCGGTTCGCGCTTTGTCGCGCAGTTGGGCGATCAACGAGTGGAGTGAGCGGAATCTCTACTTCGGTGGGGTTCACGCCGTGGGGGGTGAGGAGGCCGCGGGCGACCCGCGACGCGAGGGGGCCGCCGGTCGGGTACTCGATGCCAGCAGTCGGGAGGGCCCGTGCTAGCGGATGAGACCCATCTCGCGACCGACCGCCGCGAAGGCTTGAAGCGCCCAGTCGAGGTGTTCGTGGGTGTGGGTCGCCATGTAGGAAGTTCTCAGCATGGCGCGCCCCGCAGGGACCGCCGGCGAGACGACGGGGTTGGCAAAGACCCCGTGCGCCTCGAGCTTGCCGGTCATCGCAAAGGCCGCGAGGTCTTCCCCGATGAGCAGCGGAATCACGGGTGACGCGGATTGGCCCGTGTCGAAGCCCAGGGTCTCGAGCTCCCGCTTCATGAAACGGGTGTTCTCCCAGAGCGTCTTACGACGCTGGGGCTCCCGCTCGACGATCTCCAGCGCCTTGATCGCCGCAGCGACGGATGGGGGCGGGGGAGCGGCAGAGAAAATCTCGGCGCGGGCCTCGTGCCGGATGTAGTCGATGACCTCGGCATTCCCGGCGATGAAGCCGCCGACGGTCGCCAAGGACTTCGAGAACGTTCCCATCAGCAGGTCGACGCTGTCTTCGAGACCGAAGTGCTCTGGGGTGCCCCGCCCGTGTTCGCCAAAGACGCCCAGCCCATGGGCATCGTCGACCATCAGGCGAGCGCCGTAGCGATTCTTGAGCTCGACGATCTCCGGAAGGATGGCGACGTCCCCTTCCATGGAGAAGACGCCGTCGACGATGATCATCTTGCCCTTCTCGGCAGGGCAGTTTGCCAGCTTCTTCTCCAGATCCGACGCCTCGTTGTGGCGGAACTTGTAGGTCTTGGCGAAACCGAGCCGGCAGCCGTCGATGATGCTCGCGTGATCGAGGCTGTCGAGTAGGGCGACATCCGAGCGACCGAGCAGACAGGAGAGGACGCCCAGGTTGGCTTGGAAGCCGGTAGAGAACGTCAGAACAGCTTCGCGTCCCAGGAATTCGGCGAGGTGCTCCTCGAGCTGGAGGTGGAGGTCGAGGGTTCCGTTGAGCAGCCGCGAGCCCGCGCAGCCGGTCCCGTACATGGCGAGCGCCACCGCTGCCGCTTCCTTGACCTCGGGGTGATTGGTGAGTCCGAGGTAGTTGTTGGAGCCCAGCATCACCAGCTCCTGATCCAGGTAGGTGACGACCGGGTCCTGGCCGGATGAGATGGCGCGGTAGTACGGGTAGATACCAGCGTCTCGGACCTGGGCGTAGTACTCCGCCGACTCGGCGCACTTTTGGAATATGTCCACTCGATGGCCTCCATGGCGCGAGACGGCGGGACGGCTCTCGATCGATGCCTGGGGTGCTACCCCTGGGTCTCTCGATCGTCCGGGTCGACCGCAGTCCGTCACGCGACCCGACTTTGCAGCTCGAGCTGCGATGGGCTCACCACGCCGTTCTGTGTCCGTCCGCTCGTGGGGGAGTGGGTTTTCTCGGGGGCGATTCGCTTCCGAACGACTTCTCAGTCATTGGAATCGGCGGGAGCTTAACCCACGAGCAACAAGGGTGTCATCGGTTCGATTTCCCGCGGGGATTTCAAATGGGTCATTTTCACCTCAAATTAGAGCCTCAGGCTGCCGAAATGCTGGACTGGGACGAGTCCCCCCTATAGACTCGCCAGCGCAGCGGACACTTTCCCCGCAAGCTCGGGCAGGGGGCGAGACCGAGCGGCGCTTGGCGCCTATCCGTTCAATCCGGAGTCCAGATGCGAATGGCACTGTATTGCCGCGCGATCGCCCTAGGGCTTTCCGTCGTAGGGCTCGCGGCGACGCCGGCAGCAGCCTGTTCCCTGGCTGTCGAGCCGACCGCGGCAACTCCCGCGGTCGAGGCGGCTCCGATCCCGGCAGCCGTCGATGACTTCGAGTATGACCCGCTCTTCGAAGACTTCCTCGAGGAAGCTTCGCCCGCCAACGACCCGTTCGAAGGTACGAACCGGGCGTTTCTGAAATTCAATCGGGGTTTCGATCGGTTCTTGCTGTCTCCGATGACTCGCGGGTATCGGTTCGTGGTTCCAGAGCCCGCACGCAAGGGGCTGCGTCGGATGTTCATCAATCTCAACTCCCCTTCCATCCTCGTCAACGATTTGTTGCAGCTGCGCTTCAAGGACGCGGGCCAGACCTTCGGGCGTTTCCTTCTCAACACGACGCTCGGCGTCGGTGGCCTGATGGATGTGGGCGTGGCAGCAGGCTGGGAGCACCACGATGCCGACTTCGGCCAGACACTGGCCAAGCTCGGGGTCGGGCATGGCCCCTATCTGGTGCTGCCGATTCTGGGGCCGAACACGCTTCGCGATGGCCTGGGTGACATCGTGGACGTGGCCTTTCAGCCGTTGACCTATCTGATCGGTCCGACGACGAACATCGTGATCGGGACGGGCAGCGGTTTCACCACTCTGGAAGCGATGAGTCCGGCGATGAAGGCGCTCGAGGAGTCGTCGGTCGACTTCTACGCTGCGCTGCGAAGCGCGTATCTTCAGAATCGCGACGCCCAGATCTGGCAAGACACCGGCCGCTGGAACTGAGCATCCCCCGAGCCCCGTGCCCGACTGGGGCCGCCGCGGCCGATCCGATCCGCAAGATTGCGATGGCGTTCAGGAAGGTCGATCAGGCGTCTTGCCGTCGGCCAAATCGTGGATTCGCTCGTCGAGAGCCACGAGCAGGGCGGCGAATCCCTCACGCTTGATCAACGATGAATATTCGGAGCGCCGAAGGGCGAGCTCGCTGACGGTCCCGTTCAGATAGACGTCGATGATGCGCCAGCCACCCTCGGCCGGTCGCAGGCGGTAATTCAGCTGTACGGCGTCGCCGTTCGGCTCCACCAGACGGCTGTGGACCAGGATGGTGCCGTGCGCCGAAACCTCTTCCTTGACGGTTTCGAAGATCTGGTCCGAGTAGCCGTCGAAACGCCCAGCGTAGTTGGCGACGGTGAAACGACCAAAGGTCGTGAGGAGTCTGGCACGATCCTCGTCGCCAGCCTTTCTCCAGTGCCGTCCCACCGATTTCTCGGCCATGAACGGGATGTCGAAGAGCTGATTGAGCACGGGCTCCAGCTGCCGAAAGCGACCCTCGTAACCGAGTTCGTCGGCAGCCTTCATCACGCCGATCAACTGTTCGTGAAGCGTGTCGACCACGGCCGTTGGCTCGCCGCCCACGCTGGCTTCATCAGTCACTGCCGCGGCATCCGCCGCCGGCTGGGATTCCGCGACCGCATCCGATTCGGCTGCCGCTACCGGAACCGCGACCGCATCCGCTTCGGCTGCTGCCACAGGATCCACAACCGCCTCCGTGTCCGCGACAGCGTCGCTGGCAGGCGAGGGCCCAACCCACAGGGCGGCCATCAGGCTGAACCCAACTTGAAGCGGTGTTGTCCGAACCTTCACCGGGGTCCCCCCCTCTGACAAGAGCGAGAAGTTGCAGACAGCCCGCCGACGACTTCTCGCCGCCGAGTCTAGCGAAGGTTCCGCTAGACTCCGGAGCCGTTACTTGCCGGCGTGGTTGGCGCCGCTCCCAGGAGAAATCAGCGGATCGTGAACTCGATCGAAGCCACGATCGGTCGGCTGCTCGCTCGATGGGTGGCCGCAGTGCACCGGCACGCGGTCTGGGTGACGGTGGCCATGGTTCTCGTGACCGTGGCACTGGTTTTCTACGTCGTCGGTGGCCTGGGCATTCAGGGCGACACAGGGTCGCTGTTCTCCAAGGACCTCCCCTTCAAGCAGATCGAACGCCGCTATCACGAGGCGTTTCCCATGCTCTACGAGAACATGTTCGTCGTGGTGGACGCGCCGACACCAGAGCGAGCCGGGGAGGCCGCCTCCTTGCTGGCCGCCCGCCTGGAGGCCGAGCCGCATCGGTTCCACCGGGCCTATCTGCCGGGCGGGGGCGAGTTCTTCGAGAACCACGCCTTTCTATATCTGGCTACGGACGATCTCGACGATCTCGCCGACCGGCTGGCCGTCGCTCAGCCCTACCTCGCTGAGCTTTCCCGAGACGGCACGCTGCGCGGCCTGGTCTCGCTGATGGCCCGTGGCGGCCGCGCGGTGCGGGAAGGCGACGTAGGCAGCGATCAGCTCGAGGCGCTCTTCCAGCGCTTCTCCGAAGCTTTGGCGGCGCGGCTCGAGGGCCAACCCTTCAATCTCTCCTGGGCCGAGATCGTGGCCGACAACGAGTTCGACATCGACTCACGGCGCCGCTTCTTGCTGGTTCAGCCAGTCCTCGAGTTCAACGAGCTCCAGCCGGCCAAGAAGTCGATCCTGGCCGTACGCGAGATTGCCAGTGAGCTCGGTCTGACTCCCGAATCCGGCGTGCGGGTACGGATCACGGGTGATGTGGCGCTCTCCTTCGAAGAGATGGAGGTGTTGCGAACCCAGGCGGTCGGTGCGGGGATCGCATCGCTCTTCCTGGTGGCCATCATCTTGATGCTGGGGCTGCGCTCGATTCACCTGGTTCTGTCGACGCTCGTCACACTGGTCGTCGGTCTGATCTGGACTGCTGCGTTCACCACTGCTGCCATTGGCCACCTGAATATGATCTCCGTCTGCTTCGCGGTTCTCTTCATTGGCCTCGGTGTCGACTTCGGGATTCACCTTTGTGTTCGCTATCGCGAGCTGCTGGCCAACGGGCGAGAGCACTCGGCGGCTCTGGTCGAAACCTCTCGAGACGTGGGAAGCTCGATCTTCCTGTGCGCGGTGACGACCGCGGTCGGCTTCTTCGCTTTCGTGCCCACGGACTTCGTCGGCGTTGCGGAGCTCGGCCTGATCTCTGGAACCGGAATGTTCATCAGCCTGTTTTGCAATCTGACGCTGCTGCCGGCGCTGCTCAGCCTGCCTCCGGTTCCGATCGGTCGCGCGACGAGCGGCGGCGTGGCGTGGTCGAGTGACGGGTTGGCGGGCCTGCCGCTGCGCCATCCGCGGGTAGTTCGGGGGGCGGCGCTGATCCTGGGTGCCGGAGCCGTGCTGTTGTTGCCCCAGGCGCGTTTCGACAACAACCCGCTTCGGGTGCGCGACCCCTCGAGCGAATCGGTGCGGACCTTCAACGAGCTGTTGGAGAGAGGGACCTCGTCCCCGTGGACCCTGAATGCGGTTGTCCCCAGCCTGGAGTCTGCAGAGATGCTGGCGGAGCGCCTCCGGGAACTCGATGTCGTGGAGCGAGTGGTCACGGTGTCCGACTACGTTCCCGAAGACCAGGACCAGAAGCTCGACATCATCGAAGACGTAGCGATGTTCCTGGCCCCACCTCCGGGCCCCGACGGCGAGGTACGGGCGCCGTCGTTCGCCAATCAGGTGGGTGCACTCCGGGACCTCGAGCGCGAAATCGGCCGGCTGCTGGAGGAGGGCGAGCAATCGCCGCTGACGACCAGCGCGGCGGAGCTCCAGCCCATGCTGGTTCGCTACCTGAACGAGCTCGAGGGGTCTCCCGAAGCCGTCGAAGAGATCGAGCAGCTCCAGCTAAGCCTGATGGGTTCGCTGCCCGAGCAGCTGAGGATGCTCAATGCAGCACTCTCAGCCGGTCGCGTCACGCTCCAGAAGCTCCCCGACACCATTTTGGAGCGCATGATCACGGCCGACGGGCGCGTGCGAATCCAGATCTATCCGCGCCACGACCTGAATGACCACGCGGCTCTGGCAGCCTTCGTGGACTCCGTCAAGACGGTGACTCCCGAAGTGGCCGGAAGCGCATCGGAGATTCTAGAGTCGGGTCGTGCCGTGGTCCGAGCCCTGACGCAGGCGATGCTCTCTGCGTTCGTGGTGATCTCGGTATTCCTGTTGATTCTCTGGAGGCGCGTCGACGATACCGCGCTCGTCTTGATTCCCCTCTTGCTTGCCGCCACCTTGACGGTAGCCGCATCGGTGTTGCTGGATATTCCATTCAACTTCGCAGACGTGATCGTGCTGCCCTTGTTGTTGGGAATCGGCGTCGATAGTGGCATCCATCTGGTGCATCGCGCGCGGGTCGCCCCCGACGGGGGCGCGCACCTGCTCGGTACGAGCACCGCGCGCGCCGTCGCCTTCAGCGCGATGACGACGATCGCGAGCTTCGGAAGCCTCGGCTTCGCGACCCACCTGGGAATGGCAACGCTGGGGCAGTTGCTCACCCTGGGTGTGGGGTTCACGATCGTCTGCAATCTGATCGTGTTGCCAGCGCTGATCCGACTGCGCCCGGTCCGCCCGGAGCTCGTGGCGTCGCGATCCCGGGCCGCCTAGGTCGTCCGCGTTCTCCTACGCCTACGCGAGGACGAAGGCGTTCACGGCATCTCGGAAGCCATCGGGGTTGTCCGTCATGACCGAATGGCCGGCCTGGGCGATCACAGCGAGTCTGCCTTTGCCGAGAACTTCGTCGACCATCTGGTCTGCGGTCTCGGGCGAGAGAATGTCGGAGGCGGCGCCACGCACCACGAGTGTTGGAGAAGTGACCCGCCCCAATGCTTCCCATTGGGCCTCGGGTGAAGACCCGTCGGCATCCAGCCTTGCAGGATCTCGATCCCCGAAGACCCCGCGCAGGGCCGGATCCATCTTGAGCTCGAGTCGACCCTCGGCGTTCGGCCGCAACCCATAACGCGCCATGCGCGTCAGGGCCTGGGGCTTCGCGGCCGGATAGGCGAGTGAGAGCGCCGTCGCGTACTCACTCTCGGAACCGAAAGTCGGCGTTGGGTCGCTCTCGACGTCTTGACGAATCCGCGTCGTGCCGCGGGCGTCGACATCGGGCCCGATGTCGACGAGCACCAATCCCGCCAGCTTCTGGGGCTGGCGGCCCGCGAACAAGGTGGCGATCCGACCGCCGAGTGAATGGCCGACGAGCACGAGACGTTCGATTTCCAGCGCCTCGAGCACGGCCTGCACATCGTCGACCATGTCGATATGTCCGTAACGCAGCTCCGGATCCCAGTCGGAATCTCCGTGTCCGCGGTGATCGAGCGCCAGGGTGCGGTAGGACGCCGCCACTTCGGGCGCGTAATCGTCCCAGATGTGTGCCTCGTTGCCGAAGCCGTGGAGAAACAACAACGGCACGCCCTCTTCGCTCCACTCGAGGAGGTGAAGAGAGCATTCATGAGCGCCGGGAACGCGTCGGGATCTGGGCTCCATGGCCCAACATCCTAACAGAGGTGGCTTGAGCGATTCACCGGGGAGTCTTCGCGACGCTCGGCCGATCGAGTCCCGTGCTACGCTGCGCCGCCGTGCCCGCGCCCGATGATGTGCTCGCCGCGCTCGACCACAGGTTCGAAGCGACGTTGGAAGAGCTCGCCGATCTCGCGCGAATTCCCAGCGTCTCGGCGCCGGGCTTCGATCCCTCGCAGGTCGAAGCCTGCGCGGAGCGGGTTGCGGAACTTCTCTCCGACGTGGGTCTACACCGGGTGGAGATCCTGCGCATCGAGGGAGCCCACCCCTACGTAACGGCCGAGTGGCTCGAGGCAGGATCGGATGCTCCCACCGCGATCATCTACGCCCACCACGACGTACAGCCACCGGGCCGACTCGAGCATTGGGTGACGCCCGCTTTTGAACCGACCCGGCGAGCCGACGGCCGCCTCTACGGCCGCGGCGTGGTGGATGACAAGGCGGGAATCCTGCTGCATGCGGCTGCGCTCCGCGCGTGGCTCGACGCGAGGGGCGCGATTCCGATCAACGTCAAGCTGATCATCGAAGGGGAGGAGGAGATCGGCTCAGAACATCTCGCCGCCTTTCTGCGGGCTCATCGCGATCGCTTCGACGCAGACGTTCTGGTGCTCTCGGATACCGCCAACCTGGCAACGGGTGTTCCCTCGCTGACGACGAGCCTGCGCGGGTTGGTCGCGGTCGACGTGAAAGTGCGCGCCCTCGACCATCCCATTCACAGTGGAATGTGGGGAGGCCCGGTGCCGGATGCCGCAACCGCGCTGACCGTGCTTCTGGCTCGTCTGGTCGACGAGGCCGGTGAGATCGCGGTGCCAGGATTGCTTGACGACGTCCCGGAGCTCACCGAGGAGCGCCGCAACGCTCTCGACGCACTGCCGTTCGAGGAGGGCAGCTTTCGCAGCGACGCCGGGATGTCTGCCGGAGTCCGCTTCGCCGGTGATGCGCGCTACTCGGTGTATGAGAGGATCTGGCACCGCCCCTCCCTGGCGATCACGGCGTTGGAGGGCATGCCGTTGGCAACCGCGGCCAATCAACTCATCGCCGACGCCAGTGCGCGGGTGGGTGTGCGCCTGGCACCCGGTCAGGACGCCGAGCGTGTCTCTAGACTGCTGGTGGATTTTCTAGAGCGCGATCCACCCTACGGTGTGAGCGTCGAACTCGAGACCAGCGCGGCTGTTCCCGGCTGGATCACGACGCCGGAGGGGCCAGCTTTCGACGCGGCGCGCAGAGCACTCGCCGCTGGGTTCGGGCACCCATCTGTCGAGATTGGCTGTGGCGGGTCGATTCCTTTCGTGGGCCCGTTCACCAGCGTACTGGGTGGAATACCCGCACTTCTGCTCGGTCTGGAAGATCCGCCTTGCAACGCCCACGGGGAGAACGAAAGCCTCGACGTCGATGACTTTCGCAAGGCGGCGATGGCGTCCGCGCACCTGCTGGCCGAGCTGGGCTGCTAACGTGGCCCCAGCAGGAGGTAGCATGCCGGCCATCGAGACCACGGTGGCGCTCGTTCGCGCCGCCTACGACCAACTCGATCGCAACGTCCAGGTCGCCAGGCGCCGTTTGGGTCGCCCCCTTACCTACGCCGAGAAAGTCTTCCTCGGCCATCTGGACGACCCCGAGAACGAAGAGTTGGATGCGGGCAAGAGCTACGTCGCCACGCGACCAGACCGCGTTGCCATGCAAGACGCCACTGCCCAGATGGCGCTGCTGCAGTTCATGCTCGCGGGCATGGACACGACGATGGTTCCCACCACGGTCCACTGCGATCATCTGATTCAGGCTCGAGTCGGGTCGCAGGGCGACCTGGCTCAGGCGAACGATGTCAATCACGAGGTCTACGAATTCCTGCGCAGCAGCTCGGCGCGTTACGGGATCGGCTTCTGGGGTCCGGGTGCGGGCATCATCCATCAGGTCGTGCTCGAGAACTACGCGTTTCCCGGCGGCATGATGATCGGCACAGATTCCCACACCCCCAACGCCGGCGGTCTCGGCATGTTCGCCTGCGGGGTCGGCGGAGCCGATGCGGTGGATGTGATGGCCGGCCTTCCGTGGGAGGTTCTCCTGCCCAAGACCGTGGGCGTTCATCTGAATGGCCAGCTGTCGGGGTGGAGCTCACCCAAGGATGTCATCCTCAAGGTCTGCGAGAGATTGACGGTCAAGGGCGGGACCAACCGGGTGATCGAGTACTTCGGTCCCGGCACTGCGTCGATCAGCTGCACCGGCAAGGGAACGATCACGAACATGGGCGCCGAACTCGGCGCGACGACCTCGATCTTCCCCTACGACGAGAGGATGGCGACGTACCTGAAGGCGACCGGTCGGGAGGAGCTGGCAGATCTGGCCAACAGCCGGGCCGAGCTGCTTCGCGCGGATCCCGAGGTGGCGAGCGATCCCAGTGCGTTCTTCGACGAGATTGTCGAGATCGACCTGTCGACGCTGGAGCCGCACATCGTGGGGCCCCACACTCCGGATCTGGCGAGGCCTGCTTCGCGCATGGCGGCCGACGTGGCGGAGCACGGCTATCCGGATTCACTCGCGGCCGCCCTGATCGGGAGCTGCACCAACTCGTCCTACGAGGACATCGAGCGGGCCGCCGATCTCGCTCGTCAGGCGGTGCGGCGAGGCGCTCGGGCGAAGTCGGCGCTCTGGGTGACGCCCGGCTCGGAGCAGGTCCACCTCACGATCCAGCGCGATGGTCAACTTGCAGACCTCGAGGCCATCGGTGCGACAGTCCTGGCCAACGCGTGCGGCCCCTGCATCGGCCAATGGAAGCGCGACGACATCGCGGAGGGTGAGTCGAACTCGATTCTCACCTCCTACAACCGCAATTTCCGTCGCCGCAATGACGGCAACGCGGAGACGCTCTCGTTCATTGCGAGCCCCGAGGTGGTGATTGCCTACGCGCTCGCGGGGCGACTTTCGTTCAACCCGCTCGAAGACGAGATCGAGGCAGGGGATGGGTCTCGCTTCGTACTCGACCCGCCGGCCCCCGCACCCGAGGTACCGAGCCGAGGATTCGTCGCGAGCAACGCGGGGTACCAGGAGCCCCCGGAGGATCGAACCGGTGTCGATGTGGTCGTCCCGGAGGGCAGCGAACGGCTGCAGCGGCTCGACCCCTTCGAGCCCTGGAGCGGCAGCGATTACACGAAGCTCCCCTTGCTGCTCAAGGCAAAGGGCAAGTGCACCACGGACCACATCTCGCCGGCCGGCGTCTGGCTTCGCTTCCGGGGCCATCTGGACAACATCAGCGACAACATGTTCACGGGAGTCGCCAACGCGTTTACCCCCGAGCCGGGGACGGGCCTCGATCTGCTGTCGGGACAGCGGGGCGTCGCGCTGGCCACCATCGCGCGGCACTACCGAGCGGAAGGCGAGTCGTGGGTCGTGGTTGGAGACGCGAATTACGGCGAGGGCTCCAGCCGCGAGCACGCCGCCATGTCTCCTCGTCTGCTGGGGTGCGCGGCGGTGATCGTTCGGAGCATCGCTCGAATCCACGAGTCGAACCTCAAGAAGCAGGGTGTGCTGGTCCTGGCCTTCGCGAACCCCGAGGACTATGAGAAGGCTCTCGAGACCGACCGGGTGAGCATTCTCGGCTTGGCAGAGCTGGCTCCAGGCCGGGCCGTCCGCGCGGTCTTCCACCACCAGGATGGATCCGAAGATTCTGTCGAGACTCGCCATACCATGAACGAGGAGCAGATCGCCTGGTTCCGGGCCGGCTCCGCTCTCAATTTGCTGCGAACCGAACGCCAAACCTGATCCAACCATTGCACGGATTCCGGTGGCGACCGTTCCGAATCCCTTCGGAATTGGCGCTAGGCGGATTTCCCGTTCTGGCCCCAGTGATTGCCAGCCGAGGCGTGCCCCCGTGTCCTACTGTTCCCGCGTGCCTCGAACGCTCGTCATCGCCAATCCCAAGAGCGGCAAGATCACCCCGCGCGGCTGGAAGCTGGTGGAAGACAAGCTTCGCGACGCTCTCGGTCCGATCGACGTCGCACTCACCCGCGCCCCGAGAGACGCAGAGCGAATCGCCCGAGAGGGTGTGCGCGCTGGAATCGAAAGGCTCGTCGTCGCTGGGGGGGATGGAACACTGAGCGAGGTGGCCAGTGGTCTGTTGTCGGCAGAGCTCGGCGGCTACGCGGCTATTGGAATCTTGCCCCTCGGCACCGGCAGCGACTTCTTTCGGACGCTGGGCGGGCCGAAACAGATCGATCGGGCCATCGAACAACTCGCCGAAGGAAAGGCGCGCGGGATCGACGCCGGCCGGGTGACCTTTCGAGATGTCCGGGGGAAACCCGCGACGAGCTACTTCGCGAACGTCGCGAGCCTGGGGCTGAGCGGTCTCGTCGACCAGCTGGTGAACCGAAGCGCGGGCGTCAAACTGCTGGGCGGTCGCGTGTCGTTCCTGATCGGAACCCTCAGCGCGCTGGTTCGCTACCGGGCCGAACCCGTGTCCCTCTTTCTCGACGAAGAGCCCGTATTCGAGGGGCGAGTGGCACTCGCGGCGGTCGCGAACGGGCAGTTCTTCGGTGGCGGCATGCGGGTTGCGCCGAGCGCTCGCCCCGACGATGGACAGCTCGATCTCGTCATCGTTCCAGACTCGCCCAAGCTTCGCCTGCTCGGCAGGCTGCCCCGGCTTTATCGGGGCACCCACGTCCAGTTTTCAGACACACTGGAATGTCGTGGCCGTCTGATCGAGGCGCGCGCTGCCGAGGGCAGAGTACCGCTCGACGTGGACGGAGAACCTCTGGGGAGTCTGCCGGCAAGCTTCGAGGTTCTACCCAACGCCCTCACCCTCTTTGGCTGCAGCGCATGAGTGAGGATTTTTTTGGCCGGATCCGCTCGGCGTCCGCCCGCGTCATGGAGAGCGCCCGAGTGGTTCGGATCGACCCGGTGGCTCTAGCAGAGCTCGCAGACGAGCTCCCGACCAAACAAGCGCCGCAGCTTAGCCCCGCGCACCACTACATAGGGGAGCCCGACGACACCTTGGCTTTCATTCTCACCCTGGATGCGATCAACTTCGGCTCGGGATATTTCCCCTACCTGAACAAGCGGCCGGGCCTCTCGGGTTATTTCACGGTGGCCGCCTCGCTAAGGGAACGCTGGGAGTCCCAGGGCCCTTTCGGAGCCGACGAGCTCTCGGCTCTCTCGGCCGCAGATTGCGCGCAACTGATTCAGCAGGATCCGAGCGTTCCCGAGGTTGTGGAGCTGATGTCGCTCTTCGCGCGGGCGCTCAACGATCTGGGTGAATTTCTTCTTACACACTTCGATGGAGACCCAACCGGCCCGGTCGTTGCAGCCAATCAGTCCGCTGGTCGTCTCGCAGAGATCCTGATCCAGATGCCTCTCTACCGCGACGTCTCTCGTTACGGCGATTTCGAGGTTCCCTTCTACAAGCGCGCCCAGCTTACAGCTGCCGATCTCGCGGCAGCCTTCGACGGCAAGGGGTACGGAGCCTTTCTGGACCTCGATCAGCTCACGATCTTCGCGGATAACCTCGTTCCGCACGTGTTGAGACGCGAGGGAGTGCTCGTCTACGACGCCGAGCTCGCCTCGCGTATCGACGCCGGTGAGTTGCTGCTGGCCGGGTCGCCGGAAGAAGTGGAGATCCGCGCCGGAGCCGTTCACGCCGTTGAGCGGTCCGTGGCCAGGCTGCGCGAAGCAGGCGTAGACACGACCGCGCACCAGCTCGACTACGTGTTGTGGAACCGCGGGCAGCTGCCGGAAATGAAGGCGCATCCGCGGCACCGGGCGCGCACAACCTATTATTGATGTGAGACGGAGCGCGACCAACCCGTCTTGAGTTACGCTACCACGGTTGTTTGAGGGGCCTCGACCCCCCCCCGACCGCGGAGGAGAACCATGGCTCAGAGTTCGTCAGGTGGTCCGTTGATCGCAGCGGCCGTAATCCTCGGCGGCGCCCTGGTAGGCGCCAGCTTCCTACTCAGCAAGTCCATCGATCGGGGGACCCAAACGCTCTCGAAGCTCGGTGGCTCGCTCGAGTCCGCTGTCGCTGCTCGAGATGCCGGAAGACCCGCAGCGCCCACGCGAGCACGACGTCCGGATCCGAGTAAGGTCTACAACGTCGAGGTGGGCAGCGCGCCGGTTAAGGGACCCAAGTCTGCGGCCGTGACAGTCGTGGAGTGGGCAGACTTTCAATGACCTTACTGCGCGAGGGTCGGTCCGACCCTCCAGAAGGTCCAGGACAAGTACGGCGAGCAGGTTCGAGTCGTATTCAAGCACCTGCCTCTGTCCATCCACTCGAAGGCGCAGGCCGCCCACGAGGCCGCCGAGGCGGCCCACCAGCAGGGCAAGTTCTGGGAGATGCACGACAAGATCTTCGAGCACCAGCGAGAGATGAGCCCGGACAACTACCTGAAGTACGCCGGCGAGCTTGGCTTGGACGTCGACCAGTTCAAGGGCGACCTGAAATCCGCCACCGTCAAGGGGCGCATCGACGGCGACAAGAAGTTGGCCAGCTCACTCGGCGTCACGGGAACGCCCGCGTTCTTCATCAATGGTCGATACCTGTCCGGCAATCAACCCTTCCCGGCGTTCGAGAAGATGATCGACACGGAGCTGGCCAAGAACTAGGCGCGTCAGCGAGGGTCGGGCTCGGGCGTCGCGGCCTTTGTGAGCGTGCTGATTGCGTCCGCTATCTCCAGGATCCTCGTCTTCGACAGGTGCCCGGTTCGCAGCTCTCGAAGCGCCGCCTCTCGGACCGGCACCCGATCCAGGTTCGCCGGCAGCTCCACCAAAAGCGCAGAGATGCGCTCGCCGATTCGCAACAGCCCGGGCCGGAGTTCCGTCTCCAGGTCGGGCGTGTGCTCGGGGGCCTCGAACTCCGGATCGCGGATCGACTTCCACTGCACCTCCTTTGCCGCCTCCAGCAGGGCGCGAAACAGCTGCAGAACCGCGGCCTCCGGGGGCGGGCTGGCGTCCGCGCGCTCGGCGGCCTCGGTCGCAGCATCCACGGCCGCGTCTAGCACGATCGCCTCTCGCTCGGGCACCTCCAGCGGCAGCCCGGCGCGGCGTTTTGCAACTCCGACCAGGGGCATCAGTGACAGCCGCTCGTCGACGGCGGCCAGTAGCGCGATGAGCGGAGCTGCAGCCGGTGCCGACTCCGCAGCGCCGAAGTACTGATCGCGAAACGCTTGGAGGGTGCCGTCCGCTTCCCTTTCGAGCAGCCAGGCGTCCAGGTCGGCCGCAAGGTCCGGAAGGCCCGCACGCACCAGATAGGCTTTGCGGTCGATCGTGAATGGCCCGATCAGCCTCACGTCCTGGGTTCCCTTCATCCAACTCTGGGCTTCGAGCGTGTCGGTGACCGCAGCGTCGAGCGTCTCATCCAGCAGCGCTTCGCGCACGGCGGCGTTGTTGGGGATCGAGATGACGGTTGCATGGGGGAATCGGGCCTGGGCGACCCGTTCCAGGTGACCGCCGGCGTTCACACCGATCCGGATCTGTCGTCGATCGAGGTCGTCGAGCTTGGAGAATCGCTCACTCGGCTGTGCCAGAACGACCGCGCCGGTTTCGGCGACGGGCACGGTGAAGCGTCCAATCGCGCTGCGCTCGGGGCGGATCGTCACTCCGGACATCGCTACGTCGAAACGCTCGGCTCGCAGGCCGGCGATCAGATCCCGCCAGCGAAAGCGAACGAATTTGACTTCGAGCCCGCGATCCTCCGCATAGGCTTGGGCGATCGCGATGTCGAAGCCCCCGAAAGCGTCCGGCGCCTGGTCCAACTCGGAGCTGAAGGGAGCGTAGTCACCACTCGTCCCCACCCGAAACAAGTCGGCGGCCAGGCTCGTGTTTGCCTGAGAGAGCGCGAGGGCGCCGACGAGCAGTAGCAACTTCCCCCCGCGCAGGTGCATCGGTGCCTCCGATTCGATTCTCGGCCGCTCGCGATCGGTCTTTCGCGCGCTCAGGGTAGCCGAACGCGTTTTGGCGAAGCGCGGTTTGACCACGCGGTCTGAATCCCTTAACCTCCCGCCTTCGTTGGGTTTCTGGTAGCTCCGCCGGAAGGTGGGAGCCCCCGTTTTCAACAACCCAGTCCAGCTTTGCCCGGGCCGGTCCGAGCCTCGCCGCCGGAAGGCCCGGTTTGGATGCACGCCCGCATCGAGGGGGGGCCGCCATGCTGTCATTGGAAGAGATCGAAACGGGATCCCTGGTGACCCACCGCAACACCGGGCTCCGTTACAGCGTTGTCGAAGCCGGTGACGAAGAGATCCTGCTCAGCCCCGAGTCCGACGAGATGCAGGACCTCGTCGTTCCAGTGAAGCTCTTCCGCGAGGAGTTCGTCTCCAGCGACCGCTACAGCTCGGGCCGGGGGCGATCTCGAAGGAGCAGCCGCGGCCGCCGCGCGCCCGCTCAGCATGCAGCCCCGACAGGCCCCAAGGTCAAGGGCAAGATCAAGAAGCTGGTTCGCGAGCGCGGCTTCGGATTCGTCCGCGGAGACGATGGCCGCGAGGTCTTCTTCCACCGCTCGGGCCTCGGACCCAGCGACTACGACTCCCTCTCAGAGGGCGACATCGTTGAGTACGTGGTCCAGGAGGGCCCCCGCGGCGCCCGTGCCGAGAACGTCCGCGCCGTTAGCGAAGCGGTATAGCGCCTCAGCGGTCGGCGCCTCAGGGAGTGTCGCTACGCCCCGTATCGGTGGACGATCGGGAGCCTCCGCCCCGAACCGAACGCCTTGGGAGACGTTCGCAGTACGAGCGGGGACTGGCGGCGCTTGTATTCGTTGCGGTCCAGGCGGGTGGTGACGTCGCGAACCGTCTGAGCCGTCGCGCCTGGAGGCGGCGCAATGCCGCCGGCGCTGAGCCGACCTTCAATGGCTTGCTCCAGGATCGCATCGAGCACCTCGTAGGGCGGAAGGTCGTCACTGTCCAGCTGATCCGGAGCCAGCTCCGCTGACGGGGGTTTGTCGATGCTGTTGGCTGGGATCGTTTCTCCCGCCTCGTTGACGCGACGCGCCAGGGCGTAGACGTCGCGCTTGTAGACGTCGCCAAGTACGGCAAGCCCTCCCACGGTGTCTCCGTAGAGTGTGCAGTAGCCCAGACTCAGCTCGCTCTTGTTGCCGGTGGCGAGCACGAGTCGACCCTCGGCGTTGGAGACGGCCATCAACAGCGCACCTCGGATTCGGGATTGGATGTTCTGCTGAGCGATGCCGTAGTCCACGCGCTCTCCGAGCAGCGCTCGAAAGGTCTCGAGGTAGGCGTCGTAGATCGGCGTGACGTCGACCCGTCGAACCTCGATGCCGAGCGTCCGTTGCAGCGCTTCTGCATCCTCCACGCTGTGGTCGGAGGAGAATGGGCCCGGCATCGCGATGCCGAGCACGCGATCGGGCCCCAACGCCTGAACGGCCAGATAAGCGGTGACAGCTGAGTCGATTCCTCCGGAAACGCCGACGACGGCGCCGGGCGGCAGGCGCTGCTTCCGAAAGTAATCGCGAATTCCGAGGATCAGCCCCGCCTCGAGTTGTGCGGTCGCGCCGGGCTCGTCGAAGTCCGGTGGGGCTTCCGTCGAATCACGTGGGAACTCCAGGACGTCGAAAGCGGGCTCGAACAGCGGGAGCGCCCACTGGACCCGCCCTTGGTCGTCGACCGCGAACGAACCACCGTCGAAGATCAATTCGTCGTTTCCTCCGACCTGATTGACGAAACAGATCGGCACCCGGTGGCGCCGGGCGAGATCACCAATCATGCACCTTCGCTCGCTCGACTTCCCGACGTGCCAGGGTGAGGCCGATAGATTCAGGATCAATGATGCGCCCGCCTGCGCGAGCTCCGCGACGGGGTTCGCGGCGTACCCGATCCGATCCACCCAGGTGTCTTCGCAGACCGTCAGTCCGAGCTCGCCCTGGCGGTTTGCCAGCGATACCACTGCGCGTTGCGCAGCGGGGGCGAAGTAGCGGCGTTCGTCGAAGACGTCGTAGGTTGGAAGCAGCGTCTTGGCTCTGACCGCTCGAAGCTCCCCTCCTTCCAGCAGGACCGCGGCGTTGTGCAGCTCCTTGCGTCCAGAATCGGTTCCGGGCATGATCGCGCCCAGCGCGATCGGAACGCGTCTCGATGCGGGTAGCAGGGCGTCGAGCTCGCGCAGCTGGTCGCGGACGAAGCCGTCCCGCTCGAGCAGATCCATCGGCGGATAGCCGGAGAGCGCCATCTCCGGGAGCACGACGAGATCGGCGCGCTCGCTCACTGCCTTGGCGGCGGCTTCCTCGATGAGCTGGCGGTTGCCGGCCAGGTCGCCGACCGTGGTGTTGACCTGCGCGACAGCGACTCGCATCGCTTCAGGATCGGCGGCGGCTTCCGCGCCGTCAAGCGGCCTTGCTCATGGGAAATAGACGTAGGTGACGTGGGCGTGACAGGCCGGCTTGGTTGCACCATCTGTCTCGAACCGAATGAAGAAGGTCGCCCGTACACCCCCTCGCGGCACGTTCCGGGCTCCCATCAGCTTCGCCGACATCCGCACCCGGGAGCCCGAGAGCACCGGGGTGGAGAGCCGCAGCTTCTCGATCCCGGTATTGATGACGCTGCCGCATTTCTCGACGATGACGAGCTCTGCGAGGAGTACCGGCGCCAACGAGATCGTGAGGTAGCCGTGCGCGATGGTGGTCTCGAAGGGCGATTCACGACGCGCTCGCTCGACGTCGCAGTGAATCCACTGCCGGTCTCCCGTCGCTTCCGCGAAGGTGTCGATTCTCTCCTGGGTGATCGCGACCCAATCGCTCTTTCCGAGCTCTTGGCCCACGAAATCCTTGATCTGCTTCACGCCCGGAATGAGGGTGGGATTCGGCACGCTCATCACCCCAGAACCGGGCAGCGGCGCGATAGCTTGGGTCGGGCGCTCGTGCGCGATGTGAGGAACGGAGCCGCCAAGCCCATTGGCTGGACCGGCGAACGGCGATTCAGCCCTAGCCAGCTGTGATGCTGCCTATCCATCGTCCTCGCACTTCTCGAGGCAACGCTAGCGAGCATGGCTGGCTCTGGACAGGAGGTCCGCCGCCATTTGCCGGGACGCCGTCTGCGACGGACGCCGTATAATCGGGGCCGAATCGCACCCCGGAGCTGCCACTCCGCGTAGGAGGCACCGTGACTGGTCGAACCCGTTTTCTCGTGATTACCGCCATCGCTTTGGTCGTCGGATACTTCGCGGCGGGGGAATTCCTGTACCGGATGGCGATTGGGCTGGATCCCAGCGGATTTCCGTTGGGTGGGGCGGTTCAACGGATCGCCCTGTCGATCGACCCCAGTCTGACGGTGACGGCGGCCGGCATGGTCTGGGGGATCGCCTCGATCCTGGCGGTTTTCGGCGTTGGTTTCTGGCTGACCCGCGGGCGCGTGCGGCGCCGGGTCGCGGAGACGGACCCCGGTCGACGCAGCTTCCTCACCGGCGCGGCGATGGGGTCGCTGGGGGGTCTCGCCGCTGCTCTGCTCTCCAGCGTGGCTGCAGGACTGCACGCTTTCCTGGGCGTCGGTCGTGGCGGCGGCGGGTGGAGTCCGGTTCTTCAGGGCGTGGTCGCCGCGGACGTGGTCAAGACCCACCCCGATTGGAATGCGGAATGGAACGGCAGTCGCATCGCGTCTCATAGGCGCTTCGGGCGAACCGGCTGGAACGTCTCCGACATCGTGCTCGGCACAGGTCAAATCAAGCACGGAGACAACGGCGAGCGAATCGCGCGCCTCGCGATCGATCGCGGCATCAACTACTTCGATACCTCTCCGGATTACTCTGGAGCCGGCAGCGAGATATTGATGGGCCAGGCGATCCGGGGCGTTCGCGATCAGCTCTTCATCGCGACGAAGTTCTGCACCCCGACCGGCCATCTGCCCACGGGAACTTCCGTAGCCCACTACATCGAAGCTGTCGAAGCTAGCCTCGGGCGACTCGGCACGGACTACGTGGACCTCTGTCACGTTCATTCGGTCGACAGCGTCGACCGAATGATGGACGAAAACGTTCACGAGGCCTTCGATCGGTTGAAGCAACAGGGCAAGGTCCGCTTCATGGGCTTCTCGACGCACACTCCGAATCTCGTCGAGGTGGTCGAGGCTGGCATCGAGTCGGGCCGCTTCGATGTGATGATGGTTGCCTACCATCACGGCATCTGGCCGGTTCTTCCCGAGCTGATTCGGCGCGCCCGTCAGGAGCAGGACATGGGTGTCGTCGCGATGAAGACCCTCAAGGGCGCCAAGCATCACGGGCTCGCGGGGTTCCGCGATCAGGCGGACGTCTACTCGCAAGCGGCACTGCGCTGGACGCTTTCGAACCCCGATATTTCGTGTGCGGTGATCTCGTTCTTCGAGCTTCAACACGTCGACGAGTACCTCGCTGCGTCGGGTAAGAGCCTGACGGCGGCGGACCTGTCGATCCTTCAGAGCTACGACGCCCAGATCGCGGGCACCTACTGCGCACCACATTGTGGAGCCTGTCTCGATTCCTGTCCCGAGGGCTTGCCGATCAACGATGTACTCAGGCACCGGATGTACTTCGAGGACTATGGGCGGGAGCAGGAGGCCATGCGCCTCTACGCAAACCTCGACGTGCAGGCGTCGGTCTGCGCAAGTTGTTCGGCGCCCTGCCAGGGAAGCTGCCCGCTGGGCATCTCGATTCGGGAGCGCAGCCTCGAGACCCACGAGCTGCTCATGCCGTCGTGAGACCGCCGCAGTTGCGACGCGTTTTCGTCGGCCGGAATGCCGCCGTGTGGTTCGCGATTGCAGTGTGCTGCACCCATGGCGTTGCGGCCGAGCCGGCCGACTCGTCGGCTTCGGACTCCGAGAGCGCCGGGGCGCTGCCCGAGTCTCTCGCCACTCCCACCCTCGGGTCCGGTGGGCCGTGGGATCTGCCCGCACCGGGCTCCTGTCGCCCCCAGAGAGGTCTGCGGGGATGGCCGCTGGGAAGTGACGCACCGCCGATTCCTTTTCGCTCGGGCGACACCATCGCACTCGAGCAGTTGGAGGCGCTCCACGACTTCATTCCGGCGGCCCTCTGGGAGCAGCGTGAAAAGTTGTTCTTCGAAGGAATGCGCCTGCAGATCGGTGGCTGCTTCGCGGACTATTCCCCTCCTGACTTCTATCTGGCCGCTTCACAGAAGTTCGCGGGAACGGCTCGGCTTGCGGAGGACGGGGGGCTCGAAGGCTACACCGCTGGCCAGCCCTTCGTCCCCGGCCAGATCGCTGCCGACGATCCGGACGCCGGTCTGAAGTGGGCTTGGAATTTCGAGCAGCGCTACCAGGCCGCGGGGTTCCAGGGAGACTTCCGCACCACCGACATGCTGGGCAGGATGTTGCGCGCAGAGCCGTTTATCGGCGAAATCTTCAAGCTTCAACTCAGCTATCGCTCTGATCGCACGGAGGACGGCTTCACGGCGCCTGGCTCGAAAGAGAATCATTGGGTGTCTGGCGGCTCGATGAAGGAGCCCTTCGATGCGCGCCACTACGCCTGGCGCCAGTACCGGGATGTCGAACATCTGGTGAGCCCCGATCGCAGCGACGATATCCACGCCTATGACCCCGGCCTCCGAAGAGTTCGGCGGGTTTCGGGTGCGGGGGTCGAGGGGCTCTACATGCCGGCCTTCAACCTCGGCGCCGTCAACCCCACTGCGATTGCCGCGGGAGTTGGCGGCGGGCTCGGCGGGGTAGGCGGCGGAGCCGCCGCCATCAGCGGAGGCAGCGCCACGATCGTGACCAAACGCAGCGGGTTCGAGGGGCTCGAACTCCGGCCGCTGCTCTATGAATTCAACGTGCTCGGGATCCAGGACGTGCTGGCTCCCATCAACTCCAACGTCGCCTCGTATCCGGAAGACCCAGAGCGCGACTTCGGACCCTGGGGCCTATCCTACGCCAGCGACACCTGGGATCTGCGACGAGCGATCGTGCTCGAGGGACGCTCGAAGCGCGGCGTGGGGGGGGATCGGGCTGCCCGCCTGGTTCTCTATCTCGATCTCCAGACGCTCTATCCGCTCTATTACATGTCGTGGGATTCGAAGGACGAGCCGATCGATGTCGGCAGCTTCATCGGCCGCTGGAGCGAAGCGCGCGAGGGCTACCCGCCCTGGCCCGATGACGCGACTCGATCCGTCCGGGTGATCGACCCGGTTGGAGCGGCCTTCACGAACCTGCGGGAGGGCGGCGGCTGGCGACGTGAGTCCTGGACGATCGTCTCGATTCCTCCCAGCGACCGCCAGGTCAAGCGGCTGTTGTCTGTGAGGAATCTGACAAACCAGCGCTAGCCAACGGAATCATGCGTGGAGATTTCGGGACGGGCGGAGAGGCTGACTGGTTCAGCCGGGTCCGTGGATGGATTTGACGAAGGCGTCGCGCAGCGCCGAGCGGATCTGGTCGCGCGAGGCCCCGCCGTAGATCTTGCGAAACGACTTCAGCGGGATGATTCCCTTGGCCATCGAGCGGTGCCCCCCGCCGACGCCGAGGCCCTCGACGACGTCGCGAACGACGTCACCGGCGGCCCGCACGTATCCCACGTTGCGCACCGAAAAGACCAGGTCGGAGCCGACCACACCCGCCGCGATCGCCCACTCGGCTCCCTCGGCCTGTAACCCGAGATCCGCGACCTGGGGGATCACCTCCTCGCCGACGCGCCCCAGCACCAACAAGTGGATACCGTCTTTGACCTCAGTGGTGGAGAGCGCGCGCCCGAGAGCGCGCAGCCCATCGGTCGGCAGCGCCGGCCGTTCGATGCGGCGCAGCAGCGCGGGACTGTGACACGAATGCAGGTAGGCGAACGCAGCCATGTCTTCGCGGCTGGTCTCACGCCCCAGAAGCTGGGTGTCGCTCTTGATGCCGTAGACCAACGCAGTGGCCAGCCGCGAAAATAGCTCGAGGCCCGCAGCCCGAATGTACTCGGTCAGGATCGTGGCAGTAGCCCCGTAGCTTGGACGAATGTCGCGAAATACGGCGTCGTAGCCCGGGCGTTCGGGGTGGTGATCGATGACGACGTCCACCGAGCGCACCCGCGCGGGCATGTTCTCTCCGAACACGGAAGGCTGCACGTCCAACAGCGCCAGGCCGTCGAACTCATCGAGCTCCTCCGGCGTGACCGTGCGTACGTCGATCCCCAGCGCTTCGATCATCGCGATGTTTTCCGGGCGCTTGACGGCGCCGAACGAAATGAGGGGAGCCGTAGGACGCTTGCGACCCAGCAGGGCGCGAAGCGCGTAGCCGCAGGCGATGCCGTCGGGATCGGGATCGGGCTGCAGCAGAATGCCCAGCTTCTCGCGGGAGTCGACGAGGTCGCGCAGCTCGACGACCCGATGCAGGTTGGTCAAGTGGGCGAATTCCTCGTCGATGTCGTCTCGAATCAAGGAGCGCAATCCAGCGCGCAACAGACAGGGGTGTTCCGGTAGATCGTCGGAGTCCACCTTGTCCGACAGCAGCAAGAGAGGCGCCTCTGGACGGGCCTTCGAGATTGCCGACACCGCAGCTCGAACGAAGGGAAGATCCTCGCTGACCAGCGCGAACTCGTCGCCCACCTTGGGGCTGAGCTTCTCGATCGCCTCGACGGTGAGCCCACCCGATAGCGAATGGAAGCCGGGCGGACGGGCGCGCGGCTCGTCCTCGCGGGGCACCCAGGTGAGAACCTCGGTTTCGCCGCCGCCAATGCGGCTCCACAGACGGGCGAGCTCAGCTCCGTCACAGAGAATGATGCGGCGCGCCACTATTCCCCCATCCAAGAAGGCCGACCGCTCAGGAGGGCCGGGCTCTCGGCCCAACCCTCTGGTAGTTCCCGAGCCGGGAAGCTTCTCGCGACCAGGCTTGCTCGTGATACTGCTTTCAAAAAGGCCAGCGGGAATCTGCCCCCGGACTCCGCGCTACCACTGTCTGGCCCGGAGCGGCGCGGATTGTAGCGACGATCGCGGCAGCGTGGCGGTCCCGCGGGGGTGCCGGACCCGAGCGGAAAACGGCTCGATCCATTGGTGGGAAACCGGATTGATCCATTCCGAATCGAGGCGTACTCTGAGGGGGTACGCATCAGCCGGTGGCTCGAGGAGGCCCGAGGTCTCGCTTCAGTCGACCGATTAATGGGCCATGCGGATTGCGTGCAAGACTGAGTGTCGGCGGGGGCGAGCGAACGGTTCGCAAGGCCGCAGTCAGATCAGGCGGGCGTTGCGGATCGCAGGCGCGGGAGGTCCTCCCGGACCCGGGAGCTTCCAACAAGCGCACGGAGCTCGAGGGCGGGAACTCGGGCGGCGGCCGCGGTGAGGCCCGATCCATTCGGATACCGCCGGTACACCGCGTCCAACGCCAACCTGCCCGAAGGGCGTATAGGCGGCGATAGGATCGTTCGAAGCGCGTTCGCGCCATCGACCGGTCAGGTCCCGCGCGCCGCTCCGGCCAATCAAAGGGCCTGCCCCGTCGGAGGCCCGGGAGGCACCCGCGACCTCGGCTACGGCACCAAGGCACCGACCCAACGCTACAATGACGCCCCCGCGGCTTGCGCCGCGGCCCACTGGGAGCGGATTGATGCCGCAGGTCGAGATTCCGCCGCCGTACCGCGGGCCCACCGCGGGCGAGGCCAGGATCGACGTCGAGGGAGCTACCGTCGGTGAGTGCTTGAAGGCCGTCGGTGACCGCTACGTCGGCTTCGCTGAGCAGATTTTCGACACCACCGGGCGCGTGCATCGCTTCGTTAGCCTTTTCGTCAACGGAGATGAAATCGATCGCAACGCCCTCGACACCCCTGTCGCCGACGGTGACGAGGTGAGGATTCTGGCCGCGATCGGCGGCGGCTAGCCCCGCGCCAGCAGCATTTTCTCTGTTATTCTCCTCGATCTCATCATGGAGGTGCACCCACATGAGCGGACCCACCGGCGATCGCCTGATCCGAGTCGATATGACCCAGCTGAGCGCGACGACCGAGCCCTACCCGGACGAGTGGAAGCTGCTCGGTGGCCGGGCGTTGTCGGCAAAGATTCTGCTGACGGAATGCGATCCTGCGTGCGACCCGCTCGGGTCGGAAAACGTGTTGGTCATGGCACCGGGCGTGATGTCGGGCACCGCGGCGCCCACCTCCGGCCGCATCTCGATCGGAGGCAAGAGCCCGCTGACCGGTGGGATCAAGGAAGCCAACGCCGGCGGGAATCCGGGTCAGGATCTGATGAAGCTCGGCTACCGCGTAATCATCGTGAAGGGCCAGCCTGCGGATCCGGAGAAGCGATACGCGCTCGACGTCACAGCGGAGGGCGCGACCGTCAAGGAAGCGCCCGACACCAAGGGCATGTGGAACTATGCGTTGATCGACCACCTCGCCAAGAGTTACAGCCCGACGGTGTCGTTCATCTCGATTGGGCCCGCCGGCGAGCAGCTGCTCACCGGAGCCTCCGTAGCCTGCACGGATCAGGAGAAGGAGCGCCACCCCGCCCGGCACGCAGCCCGTGGTGGGCTCGGCGCAGTGATGGGAAGCAAGGGTCTCAAGTACGTCGCCATCGAGCCCGCCAAGACCAGGGCGCGCCAGGCCGCTGCCCGCAAGGAGTTTGCGGCGCGCAACAAGATGTATACGAAGGACTATCTCGAGGGTGGTCAGATCTTCAAGACGGGAACCAGCTCCGTCGTGCCCGTCGCCAACATGCTCCAGACCTTTCCTTACAAGAACCGAACCGAGGGCCAGTCCCCAGACGCCCAGACCCTCGACGGCGCCCGTATCGTGGAGAGCTTCGAGGAGCGCGGTGGCGGCATGCACAACTGCATGACTGGCTGCATCGTCAAGTGCAGCAATGTTGTCCACGATGCCGACGGCAACTACAAGACGTCCGCTCTCGAGTTCGAGACGCTTACGCTGCTGGGTGCCAACTGCGCGATTGCGAGCTGGGAGGACGTCGCTGACCTCGACCGACTCTGTGACGAAATCGGCGTCGATACGATCGAGACCGGCGCCGCGATCGCAGTCTATATGGATTCGGGCGGTATGGAATACGGCGATGCCGCGGGAGCGAAGCGCATCCTCGAGGAGATCGCTGAAGGTACCGAGCTGGGTAAGGCGATCGGCGACGGTGCCCTATCGATCGGCACCAAGCGCAAGCATCACCGTATCCCCGTGGTGAAGGGCCAGGCGATTCCCGCCTGGGATCCGAGACCCCTCAAGGCCACTGGTGTCACCTACGCGACGAGTCCGATGGGTGCCGATCACACGGCCGGGCTGATCGTGAACCCGGGCTTGCCGCCCGAGCAGTTCGCCCAGGCTTCCCAGGAGGTGCAGCTCATCAACGCGGTGTGTGATTCGTCGGGCTTCTGCCAGTTCCTACAGCCGACGCTCGACGATATTCGCGAGTACTACGGGATGCTCTACGGAGAGGAGGTCAGCCGAGAGCAGATCGCGGATCTCGGTTGGCAGTGCCTCCAGGATGAGTGGGAGTTCAACCGCCGCGCCGGCTACACCGAGAAGGACGACGAGCTTCCGGATTGCATGAAGCAAGACCCGATCGGGCCCGCGAAGGTGGTCTTCGACGTTCCCCGAGAAGTGGTCGCGGCTGCCTACGAGCGCTTCGATGCACGCGAGGAGCTCTTCACCGCCAAGGCGACGGGCTGACCGTCGCTCCAAGCGAACTCGGCGGTTTCGGCGGGCAGGGAGACCGAGGTCTCCCTGCCCGTTAAATTTCGGGGCATGGGTATGCGTGACGTTCGCATGAAGGGTTTCGCCCAGCGGGCGGACGTAGAGGAAGTGGACGCCTTCCTGGGCGAGCACGCCCACGCGCTCGACGCCGAGCCGGTCGAGCTGCTGAAGTGTGCGGGACGCGTGCTCGCCGAAGATCTGTGCTCCGAAGTCGACGTTCCCGGCTTCGCACGCTCCGCCATGGACGGCTACGCGGTGAGGGGCGAGGACACTTTTGGCGCCGGTACCTACGAGCCCATCACATTGACACTCGAGGGAGAGGCGCTGCCCGGCCGGTCTTTCCCAGGGCGGGTCGAGTGCGGCACGGCCGTGCGGGTGATGACGGGCGCACCGCTTCCCGCTGGAGCCGACGCCGTCGTGATGGCCGAGGTCTGCGAAGAGCGCGACGGCAAGGTCGAGATCAGTGAAGCGGTCGCCCCGCAAAAGCACGTCGGAGCGGTCGGCGAGGACATTCGCTCTGGGGATCTGGTGCTTCGCGCCGGCCGGCGTCTGCGTGCTCAGGATGCGGGACTGCTCGCGTCGATCGGCGTCGCCAGCGTCCGTTGCATAAGACGCCCACGGGTCCAGCTGGTGATCACGGGAGACGAGCTTCTGCCTGCGGGGAGCCGACCCGAGGGCCCGAGCATCGTCGACAGCAACTCGGTGGTGCTGCGCTCGCTGATCGCGCGCGACGGAGGCGAGGTGTTGCCCTTCGAGATCCTACAGGATCGTCCGGAGGTCATCCGGGACGCACTGATCCGGCCAGGGGCCGATGTGGTTGTGGTATCGGGTGGTAGCTCAGTGGGCACCGAGGACCATGCGCCCCGGCTGGTCGCCGAGCTCGGCCAGCTCCACTTCCACGGCATCTCCATGCGTCCCTCGAGCCCCACCGGTATCGGCCGGGTCGAAGGTCGACTGGTGTTCCTGTTGCCGGGCAATCCGGTCAGCTGCCTATGCGCCTACGAGTTCTTCGCGGGGCCTCACCTGCGTGCACTCGGCGGGCGATTCCGGGGGTGGCCCCACCGCCGAGTCCGGCTGCCGCTGGCACGCAAGATCAGCTCGGCGGTGGGTCGTACGGATTACGTGAGGGTTGCGATCGAAAACGAGCGGGTCGTGCCGATCGCGACCTCCGGGGCATCGATCCTGTCGTCGACCGTGCGCGCTGCAGGCTGTGTGGTGGTGCCGCGGGAGCTTGAAGGAATGCCGGACGGCGCCGAGGTAGAGGTCCTGCTCTACGATGACGAGGGTGCTATTTGAGACAGCAGCAATTCCTCGAAATTCTGGAGCGCGATGAGGCGGAGCGTCGCTGGCGCTCGGTGCTCGAGCTGACCTCGCTGCCGGCTGAGACCGTGGCGCTCGAGGACGCGTTGGGTCGGGTGCTGGCCGAAGACGTCCGGGCCGACGTGGACGTTCCCGGCTTCGATCGATCCAACATGGACGGCTTTGCGGTGCGTGCCGAGGACTGCTTCGGCGCCACCGAGGCGGAGCCCGTGATGCTGGACGCCAACTCGGAAACGATCCCAACGGGTATTGCTCCCACCGAGGAGGTGAAGTCCGGAACCGCGACGTCGATTGCCACGGGCGGCATGCTGCCGCGGGGCGCCGATGCGGTGCTGCCGGTGGAATTCACCGACATGGAGGGGGATCGGATCGAGGCTCGGCGCGAACGCGTACCCGGTGCTGCGGTCTCTTTTGCGGGCACCGACATCGGTCGGGGTGAGACTGTGCTCTTCCGTGGTGCCCTGCTGACTTCCCGGGAGACCGGGGTGCTTGCGGCGATCGGACATTCTGAAGTGTCGGTGGTTCGCCGTCCTCGCGTCGCAATCCTCTCCACGGGCGACGAGATCGTGCAGCCCGGAGAGCCGATGCGCCCCGGTCTCGTCTACGACAGCAACGGCCGGATTCTGGCCGACGCCGTGCGCGAGCTGGGCGGGGAGCCGAACTTCCTCGGCGCCTTTCGCGACGAAGAGACGCGGCTGCGCGAAGCTCTAGGCCGGGCTCTTCGGACTGCGGATCTGGTGCTGCTGTCCGGAGGCACCTCGAAAGGGGAAGGTGACCTCAACGCGAGGGTCGTCGCGGATCTGGATCCCGGGATCGTCGTACACGGAGTTGCGCTCAAGCCGGGCAAGCCGATCTGCCTGGCCGCCTCCGGGAGGCTTCCGGTGGTGGTCCTGCCCGGCTTTCCGACTTCCGCGGTTTTCACCTTCCACGAGTTTGTCGCTCCCGTGATTCGCGAGCTTGCCGGGAGGGCCCCCGGCCGACGGGAGCAAAGTCAAGCGCGCCTGGCGACCAAGACGACTTCCGAGCGCGGCCGCCTCGAATACCTGTTGGTCGGTCTGGTACGGCGCCCCGATGGGCAGTTGGCCGCCTATCCGATGGGCAAGGGCAGCGGCAGCGTTACTGCCTTCAGCAGGGCGGACGGGTTCGTACGCATTCCGCGCAATACCGAAATCGTCGACGCCGACACCGAGGTCGAGGTCACCCTGTTGTCTCGAGAGCTTCCGCTCGCCGACTTCGTGGCCATCGGGAGCCACTGCATCGGCCTCGACTGCCTGGCGGGAGCGCTCGCCCGCAGGGGTTTCACGGTGAAACTGATGGCAGTCGGGAGCCAAGGCGGGCTTGCGGCAGCGCGGCGGGGCGAGTGTGACGTCGCTCCGATCCACTTGCTCGACCCCGTGAGTGGCGAGTACAACCGCCCGTTCCTCGATTCCTCATTGAAGCTGCTGCCGGGCTACGCCCGCCAGCAGGGTGTCGTGACCCGCGCCGATGACGACCGCGATACCGACGCGCTGCTCGCGGACCCGATGCTGCGAATGGTCAACCGCAATCGGGGCAGCGGCACACGAATCCTGATCGACCAACTTCTGGGGAAGCGCCGTCCAGCAGGCTATCCCTACGAACCGCGTTCACACTACGCTGTAGCGGCTGCGGTCGCCCAGGGACGCGCCGATTGGGGTGTTACGATCGAGACCATCGCTCGCCAGGCTGGGCTTCGCTTCCGGCCACTCCAGGCGGAACACTATGACTTTGCCATCCCCGTCAATCGCTGGGACCGCCCCGCCGTGGTGGCGCTGCGCGAGCTGTTGGCGTCGGGCGGAGAGTTGCGCGAGCAGCTCGAAACCCTAGGGTTCGGGCCGACGGAGTCGACCTGAGTGGCCACCCAGCTGCGCCGGGGCTCCCGCGTCGGAAAGTATCGGATCGATCGCAGGATCGGGCGAGGCGCCTTCGCCGAAGTCTGGAAGGCGCGCGACACGGTCGAGAACCGCCCGATCGCACTCAAGCTGACCCGGCCCGATGCGGTGGCAGAGTGGGGCCGCCATGCGATCGAACACGAGGCGCGCATCGCGAGCCGGCTCGATCACCCGGGTTTGGTTGCCATTCGCAATGCTGACTGGATCGACGGCTGCTTCGCCATCGTGACAGACCTCGCGCTCTGCAATCTCGCCAACTACACAAGAGCGCGCCGCTCTGCGGCTACCGCCCTCGAGGTCATTCGCGAGGTGGCGTCCGGGCTGGCCTACGCCCACGAGAGGCGCATCTTTCATCGAGACGTCAAGCCCGAGAACATCCTGATCTTCGAAGATGGCCGCGCCGCGCTCGCTGACTTCGGCGCGTCGCGCTTTGCCAAGGGTGCGGAGCGCACCGTAACGGACGCGGGTACGCTCGGTTACATGGCGCCGGAGCAAGCCTACGGGCGCGGGCGCTTTACCTCGGACGTCTTCTCGCTCGGACTGATCGGTTACGAGCTGCTCACCGGAGTGCTGCCGTCTTGGCCCTTCGAGTGGCCGCCGCCCGGCCACGATCGCTTTGCTGCCAAGGTGCCCGAATCTCTGCGTCCGGTGCTGCGCAAGGCCGCCCAGTTCGATCCGCGTCGGCGCTATGTCGATGGCGGCGAGTTCTATCACGCGCTGGAGCGCGCGTTCACCCAGGCCGAGCGCCCGAAGGCGAGCCCTCCGATTCGCCGCAAGCGACGAGCACCGCCTTCGCCGCTCGCCGTCCAGGCCAACGCCTTTCGCCGCGCCCACGGCAAGGGTCTCGGCATGCGCTTCTCTTGCCGCCGCTGCGAGAGCCCAATTGCCGAGGCGATGCAGTTCTGCCCCTGGTGCGGAGCATCCGACAACTCCTATCGCGACCTGACGAGCTTTCCGCTGGTGTGCCCGGACTGCGAGAAGGGGGTGCGCGCCGAGTGGAACGCCTGTCCGTGGTGTTACCCAGGCCGCTTCGTCGGAAACGGCCGCAAGCCGCTGCGCGATGCCAAGGCGGTGCGCCGTTGTGCGGGCCGGAGCTGTGAGGGACAGCTCCGCCCCTTCATGCGTTACTGTCCGCTCTGCAAGCGCAAGACCAAGCGCGTGTGGTCGCATCGCAATCTGCCCGATCGCTGTCCGCGCTGCCGCTGGCCGACTTCCCACGCCTTCATGCGCTTCTGCCCCTGGTGCGGTCGCCGCGAATCCCGCGCGGGCTCGTTTTTATCGGCGCGCTGAACCACCTCACCGATCGAACGAGCGGGCCGCCTGGGCCCAGCCAGCTCGGCGCTCGCTCGCCCCGAGTGGTCTGCCCAGGCGTTTCGCGAACCCCGTGCGGGCTCGTTTTTGTCGGCCCGCTGAACCACCTCGTCGGTGCCCCTGGGCCCCGGCCAGCTCGATGCTCGATTAACCCGAGTGGTCTGCCCAGGCGTTTCGCGAACCCCGCGCGGGCTCGTTTTTGTCGGCCCGCTGAACCACCTCGTCGGTGAAACGAGCGGGGCCCCTGGGCCCCGGCCAGCTCGATGCTCGATTAACCCGAGTGGTCTGCCCGGGCTAGTAGCCGGAGTGCCTGCGCCTTGATGATCGCGTAGACCTCGACTCCGGGCCGCAGCTCTAGGGCGTCGACGGCTGCTGGAGTGACCTTGGCCACGAGGGGTTCGCCGGCGTCCAGGTGGATGCGCGCGTTGTCACCGCTGACTTCGCAGGTCGACACGGTCGCACGGATTGCATTGCGGGCGGAGATACGGCCGGGAGGATCACGGCTGAGCAGCACATCTTCGGCGCGCAATCCCAGCCGAACCGATTCGCCGGCCGGCAGTGTCACAGGGATGACCAGGCGCAAGCCGGCTCGAGTTTCGACGGTGGAGCCCGCGCCGCTGTTCTCCACCACCCGGCCGTCGATCGCATTCTCCAGGCCCAGTGCTTCCGACACCGGCAGCACCGCCCGGCTCCACAAGACCTCGCGCGGAGGGCCGCACGCGACGACGCGGCCGCGGTCGAGCACTGCGACGATGTCACCAACCAGCATCGCTTCGTCGGGGTCGTGGGTGATGTAGACGATGGGGATGTCGAGCTCGTCGCGCACGCGGAGCAGATAGGGCAGGACCCGGGCGCGCAGCGGCCAATCCAGGGCTGCCAGCGGCTCGTCCAGCAGGAGGGTGCGGGGGCCGGCGGCGAGTGCGCGGGCGATCGCCACGCGCTGGCGCTCGCCCCCGGAAAGCTCGCCCACTCCGCGCCCGAGCAGGTCGCCGATTTCCAGCGCTTCGATCGCTCGCTCGACGGAGGGCGCCGTGCGGCCGTGGGCGCGTCGCCGCCCGAAGCGGAGATTGCCCGCTACGGACAGGTGAGGGAATAGCGTCGGGTCCTGGGGAACCCAGCCGAGCGCGCGATCCTCGACGGCGAGACGCAGGCCCCGCTCGGCATCGTCGAGCCAGACGCCGCCCAGCTGGATTCTCCCGCGCGCCTCGGGGATCAATCCCAGGGCGGCGTGGAAGAGGGTCGATTTGCCCGAGCCGCTGGGGCCGAAGATCACCGCAACTCGCTCGTGCCAGCCGAAATCGACGTCGAGCCGGAAGCCCGCTCGCTCGAGCTTGAGCTGGATTCGTGACTCGGTGCCGCTCACCGGTGACCCCGTCGCAACCAGCCTTCGCCAATCAGCATTGCCGCGAGCGCGATCGTGAAGGAAGCGGTGCACAGCGCGAGGGCTCCGGCGTCGTCTCCGAGCAGGACGCGCGAGTAGATTCCCAGCGCCAGGGTCTCGGTCCGGCCTGGAATGATCCCCGCCACCAGGGTGGTGGCGCCGAACTCGCCGAGGGCGCGCGTGAAGCTCAGCAGAGCACCGTAGAGCACCCCACGCCGGGCCAATGGCAACGTGACACGAAAAAATGTTGACAAAGGACTCAGCCCAAGAGAGCGGGCTACTTGCTCGAAGCGGGGGTCGACTTCCGCGAACGATTGCTCGCACGCCCGTACCAGCAGCGGGAAGCCCACTGTGCCCGCTGCGAGCACCGCCGCCCACCAGCTGAAGACGATCTCGACCTCGAGCGCGGACCACAGCGCGCCGAGCGGCCCGCGGGGCCCCAGCAACAGCAACAGGAACAGGCCAACGGCGACGGGCGGCAGCACCATGGGTAGCGCGATCAGCGCCTGAAGCAGTGATTTTCCGGCGAACTCTCGTCGGGCGAGGGTGTGTCCGAGGAAAACGGCAGGTGGCAGAATTGTAAGCGTCGCCACCACCCCCACGCGCAAGGTGAGCGCGGTGATCGAGAGCAGCTCCTCGGCGCTCATTCGACTTTTCCTCTGTCGCGGGCGTTAGAATTGGGAGCGCTAGCGAAGCCCGCCGCACCCAGAACCCGCTGGGCGGAGTCGCCCGCCAGAAACTGCACGAAGCGCCGAGCGAGCGGCAGGCTTCGCGACTCAGCGAGTGGCGCCGCGACATAGAAGATGTGCGGTTGCTCGCCCAACGGCACTTCGAACGCCACCCGCGCCGAGCGCGCGAGCGCGGCGTCGGTCGCGTAGACGATCGCGACGTCCGCGTGGCCGAGATCGACGGCGCTCAGCGTGGCACGGGCGTGCTCGGTCTGGAGCATCCGGGGGGCGAGGCGCTCGAGCAGCTGGTGGGTGCCCAGCCATTCCCGGGCATAGCGGCCCACTGGAACCGCGTGCTCGGGGATCGCGATTCTGCGCACGGCGGGGCCGGCGAGATCTGCGGCATTTGCAATTGCGTGCCCTGTCTGCGCTGAAGCGATCACCACGAGCCGGTTGCGAGCGATGGGCCGTGGGTCTCCAGGCGCAACCAGCCCCGCGGTGACCAGCGGCGCGACGAGGCGAGCATCGGCCGAGACGAAGACGTCGATGGGCGCACCAGCGCGTATCTGATGGGCCAGCACGCTGCTCGCGCCGAAGCTCAGCGTGATTACCGCGTCTGGATGCGCCGCCTCGAAGTGCTCAGCGATGGACAGCAGGGGCTCGCGAAGGCTCACCGCGGCCCCCACCAGTAGCTCCGCTTCCAACCCACCCGCGACCAGCAGAAGCAGCGCTGCGGCCAGCCAGGCCCCAAGGGAACGGGCCCTGGAGGTGCCACTCGAATCGCGCTGGCTCGCCATCGGATCCTCCCAGCGTCGCGATGAATACCGAACTTCAGCTCGTTTTCCCTTCGAGGGGTTGTCGGCCGACGGTGGCGTGGCAGGATAGGGGGCTGCCAATCCGGGGGGCAGGGCGTGCGGAAACCCATCATCCTCACTGCACTCGCGGTGATGCTTCTCGTCGCCGCCTCGCTCTGGCTCGAGGAAGGCGAGGTCGTCACCCTCGTTACCACCGACGACCAGGGCCAGGAATTCGAGACCGGGCTTTGGATCGTCGACCTCGACGGCGTGCCCTATCTGCGGGCGGAGTCCGCTGACGCCAGCTGGCTCGATCGGATCCGCGCTCGGTCCGACGTTCAGCTCGATCGCGCGGGCCGACGCTTTGCCTATCGCGCGATCCCCCTCGACGATGCGAAGATTCGCGAAGCCGTGAATCAAGCGATGGACGAGAAGTACGGCGGCCTGGATCGCGTGTTGGTCTGGCTCTGGGATCACTCGGGCGCGGTGCCGATCCGTCTCGACCGACTACCCACAGCGAATTCGATGCCGCACAGTGACCTCAGGGTCGGAGCGGTTCGATAGCTCGGCGCCGCGACAACGCCAGGCGCCGCGATTCGCGCGATGCTGCCGTCCGGGAGCGGGAGCTTGTCGAACTCACGATTCACGAGCTCGCCGCGGGGGGAGACGGTGTGGGCCGTGGGCCCGATGGTCGAGTGGTGTTCGTCCCTTTTACCGCACCGGGGGATCGGGTGCGCGTTCGGATTACCGTCAAGCGGTCGCGTTACTCACGAGGGGTGGTCGACACCCTGCTCGAGCCGGGAATCCAGCGCACCGAGCCGGTCTGTGCGGTCTTCGGCTCCTGCGGTGGTTGTGCGTGGCAACACGTTCGCTACGACGCGCAGCTCGCCGCGAAGCGTGCGATCGCCACAGCGGCCATCGAGCGCATCGGTGGGCTCGCGCTGCCGCATCCGCTGAAAATCACCGCTTCTCCATCGCCGTACGGCTATCGCAGCCGAAGCCGCGTGCTGGTGGACGGGGGCAAGGTTGGCTACCGGCGACGGCGTTCCAATACCCTGTGCCCCACCCGGCGCTGTCCCGTGCTGGTCAGCGAGCTGGACCAACGCCTATCGGAACTCGCCGATGATCCGCCGCGAGTCGAGGGGGAATGGGAGCTTGCCTCCGGGCAGACGGACCCCACGTCGCCGAGCTTGGCGCGTGTTTCCGGGGACGGCGATCTCGGCCCGCGCATCTGGCTCTCCGTTGGCGGGGACCGCATCGGCTTCTCGCCCGGCGTCTTTGTCCAGTCGAATGCCGGGCTGATCGACGTCATGGCGGGTGCCGTGATGGCAGCGGCCGGCACGGGCGACTTGGCACTGGAACTCTTTGCGGGCGCCGGCTTTCTCACGCTCGGGCTCTCGCGGCGCTTTGAGGCGGTCGTGGCCGTCGAGGGAAACCCGAAGGCCGCGTCCGATCTGGAGCTCAACCTGCACGAGGCGCGAATCGACAACGCCCGGGTGGTGTCGGGTACGGTCGAGACTTCGCTCGCAGGCGATCCGCTCGCTGACCTCCGCCCCGACGTGGTGGTAATCGATCCTCCGCGGACAGGGCTCCCCGACGCTGTGGGCGATGCGATTGCGGACCGGCAGCCCCAGAGAATCGTCTACCTCTCGTGCGATCCCGCGACTCTCGCGCGCGATCTGTCGCTGTTCGACCACCGCGGCTATTCACTGACGCACGCCGAAGCTTTCGACCTCTTCCCCCAGACCCCTCACGTGGAGGTCTTGACGGTCTGCACGCGACAAGTTGGAGTGGAATTGCCAGCGAGTTCGTCTTCGTGACGAATCCAGCCTCAGAGGCGGCGCGAGAAGTTCAGGGCTCGATCAAGCCGTGGCGGAGCGCGTAGCGGACGAGTTCTGTCGCCTTGCGAACGCCGAGCTTGCGCATCAGGCTGGTTCGGTGGGCTTCCACGGTCTTGGTGCTGATGTGAAGCTGGCCCCCGATCTCCTTGGCGGCGAAACCCTCCGCGATCAAGTGCAGCACTTCGCGTTCTCGCCCGGAAAGAATCGAAAACGGCTGCTCGCTGGGTGGCCGCGGATCGCGGATCTGGTCGGCGATTTCGCGCGCCACCGTCGGGCTGAAGTAGCTCCCTCCGCGCATGACCGCGCGAATTGCGGAGACGATCTCGTCGGTGTGCGCACTCTTGAGGACGTAACCGTCTGTGCCCAGGGAAACCGCATTCTGGACGATGGGCGGCTCCGAGTGGATTGAAAAGAGGATCGTCTTCACATTGGGATACTTCGCGCGAATTCGCTCGAGTGCTTCGAGACCACTGAGTCGCGGCATGCTGACGTCCAGAATGACGACGTCTGGATGATGTTTCTCGGTCTGCTCGAGAGCCTCGAGTCCGTCCGAGGCCTCCGCGCACACCTTGATGTCGTCTTCCGCTTCAGCCAGGTGGCGGATTCCCGCGCGTACGATGCTGTGATCGTCGGCCACGAGCAGGGAAATCACACAGCTAGACTACACCTCGGGTTGTGTTGCAGGCAACCAATTCAGCTCGATCGCGCGGCGCCGCGCGGACGACCACGGGCGATGTGGGCTACGATCGAGGAGCCAAGGCCTCCCGGAATGAATGATGTCTCCGATCGAGCCCGCCGTGGAGTCTGTGCAGGGTCGCCCACGCGGCTTCATCCTCTACGTCGAGGGGCCAAGAGATCGCGCGATCCTCAGAGCCTGGGCGTATCGTCTGCTGCCCTCGTTGGGTCGTCAGCTCTTCGGCGGATCGGTCATACTGGGGGGACGACGCCCCGCCCGAGCCGTCGAACACTTCCGCGGCGCCGGAGGCGCCGAGGCTGGCCTACTTGGACTCTGCGTGCTGGATCGAGACGCAGGTGTCGAGCCTGCCCAGCCCACTTCCACTGAGCTGGGCCTGGAGTTCTTCACCTGGGGGCGACGGCACATCGAGAGCTATCTACTCGTTCCCGCCGCCATCCATCGAACGCTTCGCCTGGCCGACGACGACCGACGCATCCACCGGGCTCTCGACGAAGTCTTGCCCCAGCCGGCCGACGAGTCCGCCTATCGCCGTGTGGACGCCAAGCGGTTGCTCGGACCCAAGGGCGCCTTGCCCCGCGCCCTGGGCAGGTCGATTCCCCTTCAGCGGGTGGCGCGCGCCACGCGTCAGGAAGAGCTCCATCCCGATGTGCACCTGCTTTTCGACCGCCTGCGCGACAGGTTGGGAGTGACGCGCCCGCGAGCGGATGGAGCAGGGTTTGAATAACCATGCCGACTGCATCTTCTGCCAGATCGTTCGCGGCGAGGCCCCGAGTTTCTCGCTGTGCCAGGACGAACAGGCGCTCGCTTTCATGGACATTTTTCCGGTCGCTCCCGGTCACGTCCTGGTGATCACGCGGGAGCACTTCGAGAACATCTTCGAAGCCTCGGACGATTCGCTGCGCGCGGTCGCCGCCATGTCCAAGCGCCTCGCACAGGCGATTCGAACGCAGCTCGCCCCAGAGGGCCTAGGAGTGTTTCAGCTCAACGGCGCCGCCGCGGGACAGACCGTGTTTCACTATCACCAGCACCTGATACCTCGTTCTGGCGGCGACTCTCTCCAGCTTCACAGCCGCGTAAGGGGAAACGACGGCGAGCTGGTGGCGCTTTCGCGCAAGCTGGCCGCCGCGCTATGAACCTCGATCCCCGACAACGCGCGTCGCTTGCAGACGCCGTGACGCGTGCACTCGAGGCCGCGGAGAGTGGATCTCGGGCCGGCCTCCGAGGCTCGTTGGCGCGTGGGCAAGCGGATCCCTACAGCGACATCGATACCTTCTGGGAGTTGCCCGACGCCCGTTTCCATCCGGCCATCGACGACCTGGCCGAGACGTTATCCCGAGTGGGGGAGATCGATGCCATTCGCTCGGACCCCCTGCTGCAGAGCTCGGACAAGCGAAGGCTGCTGTTCGTCCAGTTCGCAGACGTGCCGCTCTACTGGCGGGTCGACATCGAGGTCTTCGCCGCATCGATCGGCATGGACGCCTCTTATGATCTGGACAACCCAGGGGCCCGGGGGGACGACTGGTCACTCACCCATAGCGCTCTGATGAACGGGGTGGCCGCGCTGAAGTTGCTGCTTCGCGGCGACGAGGAGGGTGCCAGCGAGTCGCTCCGTAGCGCCTTCGATCGCGTCGATCTCGCGGTTCCGGACGAGCCGCCCTGGGATCAGATCATCACGCTCGCCGAGGTGGTGGGCCGCCTGGATCTCGACCAGGCCGAGCTGGTGCGCCGGGTCCAGCTGCACCACCGCGACGCGCTTGTCCAGCGCAGCCAGTTGCTCCGCCGCTAACCTAGCTGCTGCGATGCCCGAACTCCTGGCCCTCGACTTCGACGGCGTCATCTCTGACAGCGCTCCCGAATCGTTCGTCGTCGCGCTGTTGACCTACACCGACGTGATCGACGACTCTGTTTTCCTGGAGCGCAGGGCAAAGCTCGAAGCCGAGCACCTACCGGAAACCGGTCACATCACCGCAGATCCCCTCTACACCCGCTTTCTCGAGCTGATGCCTCTGGGAAATCGAGCCGAGGATTTTGCCGTGAGCCTCTCAGCTCTCGAAGCGCGAACATCCCTCCCCGACCAAGCGGCCTACGACGCCTTTCGCTCTCAGTTGGATGAAGCTTGGCTGCGCAATTTCCACCTGCGCTTCTACGAGAATCGAATCCGGCTCTCGACTCGAGATCCCATTGGCTGGCGCCGTTTGATGGGCCCGTATCCTGCCTTTCTACGGGTGCTCGAGCGTCGGGCGAGTGAGACACTACTCGTGATTGCCACCGCCAAGGACCGAAGGACAGTGGGCATGCTGCTGTCCGATTACGGAATCGAAGCCCTGTTCGGGGTCGATCAGGTGTTCGACAAGGAAACCGGTGTCCACAAGGACTCCCATCTGCGGCAGATCCACAGCACTTTCGGCATCGCCTACGACGAGATCGTGTTCGTCGACGACAAACTGAATCACCTCGACAGAGTGGCGAATCTGGGCGTTCGCTGTGCGCTGGCTAGCTGGGGTTACAACGCGGAGCGCGAAGCCAACCAGGCGCGCGATCGCGGACACCTCGTGTGTACGCTCGAGGACGTGGAAACCCAGCTCTTCGACCTTTGAGCGGCTGGCGAATCAAACGGGCGCGTGGGGTCTTGGCTACGCCCTCGAGCCGTTCTACTCTGGCGACTCCCCCGGGGAGGATGCGGTGACGGATCTCGGCTTTCGAATGCACGCCGAGCGCACCCCCAACCCCAACAGCATCAAATGGGTGCTCGGCCGCCGTCTGGTCGAGGGAACCGCCAGCGCCCACTTCGACTCGCCCCCCACGCCGGACGTCTCTGCCCTCGCCCGCCAACTCTTTGCCGTTGACGGGGTGGTCGGGGTCTTTTTCGCTGCGAACTTCGCGACGATCTCCAAGCGGGCGGAGATCGAGTGGATCGACATCGCCCAACCCATCGTGGACACCATCAAGGAGCATCTGGGCTCGGGTGAGTCGGCGCTCGGGCCCGGCTTTCGTAGCGAGGATATCTCCCTTGCCGCGGGAGGGGACCTGGTCGAGCGAATCTGTCGTCTGCTCGACGAGGAAATCCGGCCCGCCGTCGCTCGGGATGGAGGAGATATCGTCTTCGTAGATTTCCGGGAGGGCGTCGTGCAGCTCCGAATGATCGGCGCCTGCAGCGGCTGCCCGAGCTCGACCGCTACATTGAAGCTCGCAGTAGAATCGAGGCTCCGGGAGGAGATCCCGGAGGTCCAGGAGGTGGTGGCCGTTTAGCGGCGGCCGGCGCCTTTTTTGGGCGCTGCAATTCGAAATCCGCAAGATCCCCCCGCGTTCCCCCGTAACGGATGGTGCTGAGCGACAACGAGAGGGCGATCGGGTTTGAGCGGGGGAAAGCGTTCCGGGCGAGGGCTCGGCCACAGCGAGAGTCATTGGCGCCGGAGCCAGCGGCAGAGGCGCCGGCGATGGACCCGTCGAGGTCTGGCGACCCTGGCCGGCTGTCTGGGGCTGACGGCTGGGATATCTGGCCTGATCGGCGGCTCGCTCGTTCGCACGGAGCCAGACGCCACCGGGACGCCTGAGGGTGCCGAGGCCGTGGCCCAGAGCGCCCAGGCGCCCACCCGGCTCACCCTGCCGCCCCCCGGCCTACTCGAACGACTGCCCGTCACCGAGCGAGTTCTCGACTTGCCCGTCGCGACCAACCCATTGGGAGCAGAGCGCTTCCACGAGTTCGTACAGATCAGAGAGGCCGCGCCAGACCGCGAGAACTCGTTTCGCGTGGCCTATACGCTCGACCCGGAGCTCACCCGCCAGGTGTTCCGAGTCCTGCTAAACGGTCGGGTGGCTCTGGGCCACGTCATCCTGCTCGACCCCCGGAGTGGTCGCGTGCTCGCCTACGCGTCCACCGATGTGCAGCAGTTCCCACCCACGCGGGCGTATCCCGCCGCGTCGTTGATCAAGGTCATTACCGCCGCCGCAGCACTCGATCGCGATCCGTCCCTGGCCAACCTTCCCTGTCGCTACCGAGGGAGTCCCTACCGACTGACCCCGGCTCGCATCGATCCGCCCCGTGCCGGGGTGGAAGTTTCGTTCCGCAAGGCACTGGCCAGCTCGAACAACCAGTGCTTCGCGCAGCTGGCGGTTCACTCGGTCGGCGAAAAGCCGTTGTTGAGCGCCATTTCGCGCTTCGGCTGGTTGTCTGCGCCCGCTCCAGCCCACGCGCCCGGCTCCGCCGACGCGGGCGAGGACCGCTACGACGTAGGGCGGCTCGGTTGCGGGCTGGCGGGATCACGCATCACTCCTCTGCACGCCGCCCAGCTGGCCGCCACATTGGCTCGGGGCGAGCTGGTCGCCCCGCGTTGGATCGAGGCAATCTACGCGGCCGATGGCCGCGAGTTGGTGCTTCCCGCCACACCGGTGCCGCGGCGGGTCATGACCCCCGAGCTTGCGGCGGAGCTCCGCTCCATGCTGGTGGACACCACCCGCCGCGGAACCGCGCGCCGGGCGTTTCGACAGCGCAACGGACGCCAGCTGCTGGGTCCCGTCGCCGTCGCCGGCAAGACGGGCAGCCTGTCAGGCAAGAACCCTGAGGGGCGGTACGAGTGGTTCGCGGGCGTGGCACCCGCCGATGAACCGCGAGTTGCCATCGCCGTCCTGCTGGTCCAAGGCGATCTGTGGTGGCGAAACGCCTCACAGATCGCCGCCGAGGTACTTCAGCGCGTCTTCTGCGAGGGCCGCGACTGCAGCCCCGAACATGTTGCCCGCTGGATGCGAGCCCCTTCGGCAACGGCGACGACGCGCATCGGCCACGGCGGCGTCGAACCAAAGAGCCAGACGGCTTTGCGAGATTCGCCGTTTGCCCCCAATATCTAGGCCACCGAGATTCTCGCGGTTGGACGCCTCACGATGAGCGCGTGGGATGAGCGGAACAGAAAACACCTATACACCGTCGCCGAAATCTTCACGGCTGGACAAGGAACGGCTCAAGAAGCTCGCCCGCAAGGAGCGCATGCGCTCGCGGGCAGGGCGGGGCCCTGGAGAGCGAGCGGAGCTCCGGCAGCTCGCCGTGGAACGCTACCGGGCCGGGATCTTGCGGGTGGGGAAGAACAGCCGCAAACGGATCAACGCGATCCTCGCCCGCTACTCGCTGGTCGGGGATCCGGCCGTGTTCGATACCGACCTGTTTCCGTTCGTGCAGCTTCTGGAGCAGAACTGGGAGACGATTCGCGCGGAGGCCGAAGCCGTGTTGCAAGCGCGCGATGCACTACCAGCGCTCCACGAGATCTCTCCGGATCACGACCGGCTGAGCGCCGACGATTCGTGGAAGGCTTTCTTTCTCCAGGGCTACGGGATTCGCTGCGACCGCAGCGCCGCACGCTGCCCACGGACCAGCGAGCTGCTCTCGGCGGTGCCGGGTCTGTGGAGCGCCTTCTTCTCGGTTCTCGGGCCGGGCGCCCACCTGCCCCGGCATCGCGGGCCTACCAAGGCGATCGTCACCTGGCACCTGGGGCTGATCGTTCCCCGTGAGAGTGAGCGTTGTTGGATTCAGGTGGCGGATCAGCGTTGTCTGTGGGAAGAGGGTCGAAGCCTGATCTTCGACGACGCTCGTAAGCACGAGGTCTTGAACGACTCCGCGGAGGAGCGTGTGGTCTTGCTGATCCACCTTCGCAGGCCCATGCGCTTCCCAGGCTCACTGCTCGGGCGCCTGTTCCTGACGGCCATCAAATGGAGCCCATTCGTTCGTGACGCCCAGAAGAACCAGGCGGCCTGGGAAGATGCGTTCGAGCAGGCACTTGCCGAGCGCGTTGGGACGGCGGCCAGCTCATCCGCTCCGCAAGTTGCCGCCCACTCCTGAGTCTGAGGCGCCTGCCGCGCCCGCCGGCCCGCCTGCTCACTGACGGCGTGCGCCCGGTCTCTCAGCCGCGTCGCATCAACGCGTAGATATCGGTTCGGCGGACGATGCCGAGCAGCTGTTCGCCTTGGACGACCGGCCAGGATTGGACGCGGTGACGGTCGAACGCTTCGAGCGCACTGGCCAGCGTGGCGTCGGGCGAGAGTGCGTCATCGACGCCGCTCGTCAGTTCTTCGGCGATGACGAGGTCGCGCAGAATCGGATCATAGAGTGTGTTCTTCACCTCCTCGTAGGAAATCACGCCCTTGAAGCGTCTGGAACCGAAAGGCTGCGCCGATGCCGAAGAGAATGAAGCCGACTCCCAGCTCCTGCAGGGCCCGGAGCGGAGCCTCCACCGCAGGGCCCAACAGCAGGCGAGCCGCACCGCTCTCGGAGTCGACCCAGCGAAGCCCGAGCTGGGGGCCGAGCAGGAGGCCGACCAGCAAGTAGACGGTGACCCGGGGGATTCCGAAACGCGAGGACGCCCGCCCGAGCCCCAGGCTCAGCAGCAGAGCCAGGGAGAGTGAAACGAAGGCGTCGAAAAAGGGATCCAGCGGATTCCCGGCCCTGTCAGCGTTGAATGATGAATCCCGCTGCCTGGGCATCCCAGGTGGCAGGCGTGACTCCCCTCTGACGCAGCCTGTACTTCTGGACTCGGCCGGTCGGAGTGTGGGGTAGCTCGTCGACAAATTCGATGTAGCGGGGCACAAAGAAGTGTGGTGCATTGTCGTTTACGAAGCGGGCGAGTGCCTCGGGACCCACGTCCTCACCGGCCTTTCGAACGACGACGATCTTGATCTCGGCTTCCGATGCGAGTTCTTTGGACACCACACCGTGTGCAGCCACTTCCTTGACGGCCGGGTGCGCCGATACGGCCGCCTCGACGGCGAACGATGACACGTTTCGACCCTTGTAGCGCATGAAGTCGGATTTTCTGTCGACGAAGAAGTACTCGCCGTCTGCATCTCGGCGTCCCAAATCGCCCGTGTGGTACCAGAGATTGCGGTATGCGCTGAGCGTGGCCTCGGGTTGGCCGAGGTAGCCGTTGAAGATTGCGTAGGGCTCCGTCGGTCGGACGCAGAACTCTCCGACTTCGCAAGGAGGCACCTCGAGGTCGTCGTCGTCGAGCAGCTTGACGTCGATGCCCTCGACGGGCTCTCCCAGAGCGCTCGGCTTCCACTCCCGACGCCCGTCATCGGTTCTCGCCAACAGCCCCATGACTTCGCTCTGACCGTAGCCCTGATCGATCCGCTCGATCGCGAACCGCTCGCGGAATGGACCGATCAGGTCGTCGGGCATCGGCACCATCGAAGCCGAGCGGATGGGGTTGTCTGCGTCGTCGGATTGCCGGGGAGCCTGCCAGAGGAAGATGTGCATCGCTCCGAGCGTGAAAGTCATGGTCGCACCGTAGTAGCGGCAGCGGTCCCAGAACTCGGTGGCCGAGAAGCGTGGGTCCATTCCGACGGGTAGGCCTGTGACCAGGGCTCGATAGATGTTGGTGACCCAAGCCGCCGAGTTGTACATCGGCAAGCAGTTGTAGAGCACGTCTCCTGCCTGGGCTCCCGCATTGTGAGCGCCACTGACCGCGCCGCGGATCCAGGCGTTGTGGCTCTGCATGACTCCTTTCGACCGCCCAGTGGTTCCGGAGGTCCACAGCACCGCCGCCGTGTCGCCGTAGGCAATCTCGACGTCGGGCTCCGGCCCAGGGCATTCGGCGAGGGAGGTGATGTCGACCGCTTCGACACCCAGGTCGATCGGATCGCAGTCTCGCCGAACCACCAACCGCTCGAAGGGCAGCTCCGGGCCGAGCTCGGCGAGCCGGGGCAGCAGGTGGGCGTCGGTCAGCAGTAGCTTGGCACCGCCGTCCTCCAGGCTGGATCGCAGCCACTCGCCCTTGTAATCGGTGTTGGTGGGGACCCAGATGGCACCGAGCTTGTTGGCGCCAAACGCGGCGAACACGAACTCGGGGCAGCTGTCCATGAACAACGCGACCGTGTCTCCCCGGCCGACGCCCAGCTCCCGAAGACCCGCAGCATAGGAACGCGCGAGCTCGTCGACGCGGCCGTAGGAGTAGTGGTCGGCGCCAGCCATGAGGTAGGGCCGGTCACCGATCTTCTCAGCTTGTCTGGAGAGAATTCGGCCCAGTAACCGCTCTTCCCGGTCCTGGAGGCTTGCCCAGTTCAACGTTCTTCGGTCCTTCCAACTCCGGGCTCCACGCCCCGGGCTTCCAACCGTCGCACGACGGGGGTGCAGTTTCCAGCTGCCCGTTCGCTTCGCTGACGACCGAGTACAATCGGCCGGCGTTGCGATCGTCGGCCGAGGGCGTCGGGGTGGCCGACCAGGAGATCTGCATGCGCCCTCAGCCCCCCGGAGCCCCGCACCCCGCGGCCGCTTCCCCCTCGGGCTCCGGCGGGACTCTCTCCGCCTTGCGAAACCCGCAATACCGCTGGCTCTTTGCCAGCAACATGGCCTTCTTCTTCGCCATGCAGGGTCAGATGCTGATTCGATTGCTGCTGGTGTGGGAGATTACCGACAACAAGGCGGCGCTCGGATACACGAGCTTCATGGTGGCCGTGCCCATGGTGCTCATCGCTCCCTTCGGCGGTGTCATCGCTGACCGTATGGATCGTCGAAACCTGATCCTCGCAGGCCAGGGATTCCTGGCATTCAACGAGACGATCCTGCTCGGGTTGCTGCTGACAGGGAGCCTGCAGTTCTGGCATCTGTTGGTCGCTGCCTTCCTGATGGGCTGCACGTTTCCAGTCATCATGCCCGCGCGCATGGCGATCGTCGTACAGATCGTCGGAAGATCGGAGCTCGGAAACGCCATCGCACTGACGTCCGGCGGCATGAACGCGATGCGCGTCGTGGCGCCTGCAGCCGCAGGATTTCTAGTGGCACCCTTGGGTATTTCCGGCGTCTACTCGGTGGGGGTGGCGCTCTACATAGTCGCTTTTTTGTGTATGTTCGCCGTGGACCGCCGGAAGCCGGCCAGGCTCGGCGTAACCGAATCGCTCATGGACGACGTGCGGGAAGGCGTTCGCTACATGAGCGCCCATCGAACCGTCATGATTCTGATGGTCTTCGGCCTGCTACCGATGTTCCTGGCGATGCCGTTCCAGACGCTGCTCGTCGTGTTCGCCGACGAGGTATGGCAGGTGGGAGAACGGGGCTTCGGAGTGCTTCAGGGCGCGGCGGGGATGGGCGGCGTGATCGGATCCTGGCTGATCGCCCGACGTGGCGAGAAGCCCGCCCGCCTGCGGCTGATGATGGTGAGCGTGGTCCTCTTCGCCGTCTTCTTGTTGCTCTTTGCCTCGAGCCCGGGCTTCGAGATGGCCCTGCCCCTGATCCTGGCTGCCAACGTATTCGCTGGAATGTTCCAGATTCTCAACAACACAGCGATCCAATTGTTGGTTCCAGAGGACGTGCGCGGTCGCATCTCCGGCTTCATGATGATGTCCTTCGGTCTGACCCCGCTCGGTACGCTACCGATGGCGATGCTGGCCCAGTCGATCGGCGCCCCTGCCGCAGTGGCCGCAGGGGCTACCCTCGTGCTAGCTGGAGCCATCATCTGGTATCTGAGCAGTCCGGTTCTGCGCGGCGTCGACGCTGCATTGCTCGAAGCTGGACGACCCAGGGAGGCTGCCGCGGGGGGTTGATGAGAGCATTCTCGAATCGAAACCATGACACGCCCGGCTGGGAGCCGCGGAGATGAGGGTGCTGGTCACCGGGGGAACGGGCTTCGTCGGCTCGCACGCGGTCGCAGCCCTGACGGCAGCCGGCCATGATGTGCGTCTGCTGGTAAGAGATTCCGCCAAGATCGATCGGGTGCTGAAGCCGCGGGGCATCCAGATCGGCGATTACCGGCTCGGAGACATGACCGACTCCAGCTCCGTGCGCAGTGCGCTCGCTGGTTGCGATGCGGTGCTTCACGCAGCCGCGACCTTCTATGGTGGCGACGAGGTGCTCGATGCCAACGTCAGCGGTGTTCGAAACGCGGTGGGAATCGCAGCCGAATTGGGCCTGGATCCCATCGTCTACATCTCGACGATCGCAGCGATGTACCCGCCCCCCGGCGACCGGATTTCCGTCGATGACCCCGTCGTCAACCTCAAGACCACCTACGGTCGCTCCAAAGCCGAAGGAGAGCGCTACGCCAGGGAGCTGCAGGCCGCGGGCGCGCCGGTGGTGACGATCTATCCGGCGGGAGTTCTTGGGCCGGACGACCCCGGCCCCAGCGAGTTGATGAAGGGCCTGCGCGACGGCATGCGCTTCGGCTGGCCGATTACCGCCACGGGTGTTTCCCTCATCGACGTGCGCGATCTAGCCAGCGTCGTGGCGGCTGCGCTCGAACCGGGCCAGGGGCCACGCCGCTTCATGAGCGCGGGCCACTTCGTCAGCTGGCGGCAACTCGCCGACCTCTGTGACGGACTCACCGGCAGAAGAGCACCGCGGATTCCCATGCCTCCACCGCTGCTTCGCGGTGCGGGTCGACTGTTCGATTTCGCCAAGCGATTCGTTGCCCTCGACTACCCGCTTACCCACGAGGCGGCGCTGATGATGACTCGCTTCGTACCCTGCGACAGCCGCACCACGCTCGAGCAGCTGGACGTTCGGTTCCGCCCGACCGACGAGACACTCTGCGATGGCATTCGGTGGCTTCACCAGACGGGGCAGATCAGCGCGAAGGTTGCTGGAAAACTGGCCAGCTGAGCTCCGGCCGCTGCTGCATCGAATTGGCTGATCAGGCAGGCTCGGCGGGGAATCGGACGAAACGGAAGCGGGCCGGGATGCGTTCGACCGGCTTTCCATCGACCTCACCGTACGGATAGATGAAAAAATTCGCCGGCTCGCCGCTCTGAGGAGGGGAGAGGGTCAAGTCGCGTCCGACGGTGAACTCGATCCGGTCGCTCGGAAGGCTCCCGAAGTACTTCTCGATTCGAGAGGACTTCTTGGCTTCACTCGCATCGATGGGAAACCAGCCGCGGTCGGCCTGGTAGACCTCTGCCCAGCAGTGATAGCCGGGAACCTCGCTGGCGGTTTCGGCTGCAGGAATTGGAAAGCCGATCAAGAAGCGCGCGGGAATGCCCTGGCTTCGAGCCATTCCGATGAAGAGCGAGTGAAAGTCGGTGCAGTTGCCGTACTTCGCAGTGCACGCCCAGATCGCGTCTCCGCTGCCCCAGCCGTCGCCGTGCTTCGCGTAGGTCATCGTGCGGACCACGTAGTCGTAGAAGGCTCGGATCTTCTCGGCTTCGCTTTCTAGTCCCCGGCTCTCGTTGGCGGCGATGTCCGCGATCACTCCCTCCAGGGGAATCTTGCGCTGGGCACTCAGGTAGCGTGCAGGATCCAGCCGTTGGCCCGGGCGAGAGGCCTGGGCGGTGGCTGGAACGCCCGACGAAGGGCTGCGCTCGACGACGAATCGGGCGACGATCTCCGAATCCGAGCCCTTCAACGGCTCACCGAAGTGCTCCGCGAAGATGATCCGGTTTCCGTACCAATCGGTCGTCACGCGATGAGCCCAGGGCGATTCGATCTCGGTGGAGAGCAGACGCTGGGATGCTGTTTCGGCCGGGGAGGGTATCCACACGCGGCTCTCGCTACCTGGGGGCAGCGCGCTGAGGTCCACGCGATACTCGAACTCGTAGCGAGCGGTCTCCGTCCAGGGGTCGAAGTCTGCGGCGCTGGCCTGGCTGCAGAGCAAGCAGATCGCCATGGCGAACATTGCGGTTTCAGCGTGGGGGCGCTGAGGCATCGGGCGGCGGTCCTCCGTGCGTCGCTTCAGAACGCGAAGTAATCGACTCCAGAGCGGAGACAGCCTGCGGCCGTGGTAGGAGCGACGAGAGCGCGAATCATACGCCACCCCTACCGCACTCAACCACGCCCTCGATCGGCGCGGTCTTGCAGCCCCTCGAAGTCGACCCGCACAAACAGGCCCTTCGCCTCGGCGGTCAACACACCGTGGGCGTGACAGGTTCCGCGAGCGACGATGCGCCGGCCGCGATTCTGGTCGATCCAGCCCTCGAATTCCAGATCTTCGTCCAGTGGAGTCACTCCTCGATATTTGATTTCGAGCACGGCGGTCATTCCCGACGTGTTGGCCAGGCCTTGGGCGGCCCCCAGCAGGTCGTCGAAGAGCGCTGCCACCCAGCCGCCGTGAACCCCGCGCGGGGGTCCCTCGTAGGCCAGACCGAGGCGCGCGTGGCCGTAGATTGCGGGCGTCCCGTCGCTGCGTTGCCCCACTCGGATTCGAAGCGGTGGCGCGATCGGGTTGATCTCTCCCCGGACCGGGCTCTGGTCCTGGTAGGCCCGGCGCGAGTCATCCGGTCGCTCAGGGCGGTTGGCGTCGCGGTCGTACCAGCGGGGCCGTCGCGAGCCTTCCAGTCGGCGGAGCATCGAGCGCGCGAGATCCGTCGATTCCTCGAGCGCTCGGTCGTCCGGGTCGGCAACGCTGACGACTTCGACGATGGCACGCAGCTCTCGAGCGAGCGCACGTCGTCGCTCATCGCGTTGTTCGTCAACCGGATCGCGCATCTCGCCCCCTCTGCAACGCCGCCCGCCAACTTCTATACCGGCCTGACGACATGAATTCATGTGATTCACGGTCTGCCCCGAGGGTGGTCGTGAAGGATCGAGGCAGATCCGGTTGTGAGGTGAAGCTCCGTTGCTTCCGGTTAGAGAGAGAGGACGGTACGGATACCGCGCCCCGCCTTGAGGTCGTCCATGGCGCGATTGATCTCGGAGAGAGGCCTCCGGGCGGTGATCAACGATTCGAGATCGAGCCGGCCGGCGCGCCAGAGATCGACCAGGCGGGGGATTTCGCGCAACGAGTTGACGCTGCCCAGCACGCAGGCGAGCAGCTTCTTACCGCTGATCACGAAGCCGGCCGCGGGGTTGATCTCGATACGTTCCTGGATGTTCGGCGCACCTACGCAAACGATCGTACCGCCATTGCGCGCTGCCGCGATACCGGTTTGGATCAGGTCGGCGAGGCCAGCAGTCTCGAACGCGTAGTCGACGCCCACGTCCGTGATCGCACGGGCCCGCGCGACCACATCCTCCTCGCTGGGATCGAGCAGGTCTGTCGCGCCGAATGCCTTGGCCGCATCGCGTCGCTCGGCGAGCGGATCCGACGCGATAATTCGCGCCGCCCCAGCCACCCGGGCGCCCTGCACGACCGAGAGGCCGACGCCCCCCAGGCCCATCACGAGCACCGTCGCGCCCTCTACGACCCGCGCGGTGTTGAGGACGGCGCCGACACCCGTCTGTACCGCGCACCCGATCACGCAGGCGACGTCGAGCGGTAGCTCGGCCGGGATCCCTACCGCGGCGTTTGCGGATGCCACGACGTACTCCGCGAAGGCTCCCAGATTGAGACCGCGGTACACCGGCGCACCCGCACGCGATAGCCCCGTTGTTCCGTCGGGAAAAGCGCTGGTCTGCAGACCGATGGTATCGACACATAGGCTCGCCTCTTCGCGCACGCACCAGTAGCAGGTTCCACATGGAGGGCACGGAGTCAGGATGACGCGATCACCGACTGCCAGGCGCGAAACATGGCTGCCAACGGCATCTACCACGCCCGCCGCCTCGTGTCCCAACACGATCGGAACGGGGCTTGGGAAGGTGCCGTCGACCATGCTGAGATCCGAGTGGCAGACTCCGCAGTGGGCGATCCGAACGCGGATCTGATCCGATCCCGGCTCGGAGATCTCGACATCCTCGCGAATCCGTAGGGGTTCCCCCGATTGCTCGTGCAGCGCAGCCTTCATGTGGCCTCCTGATCGTCTTCGATCCCGGCGGGAGTATAAGGCGGGCGATCCTGTGCTCCCAGATTTCTCCTCGAGATCGAAGCGCCCGAGGCTGCCCTTGTTTACTCGACCTTTACCGAGCGGCTCGTCTTCATCCGGTAGAATTCTTTCTCGAACCGCGAGGGATCACGAGATGGGCCACCTTCGACGGGCAGTTCGAACCTTCGGGCCATCGGTGGTTTCGAAGAGTTTGAGATGACCGGACGATTCACGACGATTCGCGATCCGCGCAGCTTCCAGTCTGCGATTCTCATCGCGCTGTTGGCTTACGGCGCGGCGATGCTCGACTTCGAGATTCGCCCCGCCGTCGCGCTTGCGATCGGGGTGTCTGCACTGGGCTGGCAATTTGGCTTCGCCAAGCTCTGGGGGCTCTCGCGCTTCGATCCGCGCAGTGCCGTGATTTCCGCGCTCTCCCTGTGTCTGCTGCTGAGAACGACGTCGCTGACCACCGCACTCCTGGCGGCTTTTCTCGCCATTGGCAGCAAGTTCGTGCTTCGCCATCGCGGAAAACACTGGTTCAACCCCACCGCCTTTGGTCTGGCTGGTGTCCTACTACTGAGAGACGATGCCTGGGTGTCCGCGGGCCAATGGGGCACCGCGCCCTGGCTCGCGCTGGCTCTGGTGGGGATGGGCTCCCTGATCGTGCGCCGCGCCGAGCGCAGCGACGTGACCTGGGCATTCCTGGGTAGCTATCTCGCCCTGCTTCTGACGCGCTCCTGGTGGCTGGGCGATCCGTTGGCGGTTCCGCTCCACGCGCTGCAGAGCGGAGCGCTGTTGATCTTTGCCTTCTTCATGATCTCGGATCCGCGTACGACCCCCGACTCGCGGGTGGGTCGTATCACGTTCGGGTGCCTGGTCGCGGCCACGGCGCTGTTTGCCCGTTACTGGCTCTACCAAACGAACGGGCTCATCTGGTCACTCGTGATCTGTTCTCTGCTCATACCCAGCATCGATCGGGTCTTCCCCGGCCGGCGCTATCGCTGGAGGTCTGCATCCCAGACCACCGCACACGGAGGAAACGTCGATGAAGCGCAAGCTGATCTGGGCGCTCTACTTCCTGGTCTTCGCCCTACGAGCTGACGGGGCAGACGCATTCTGCGGCTTCTACGTCGCGAAGGCAGATACCAAGATCTTCAACCGAGCTTCGCAGGTGGTGTTGGTCCGAGACGAAGATCGAACTGTTCTCACCATGGCGAACGATTTTCAGGGTGACTTGCGCGAGTTCGCCATGGTCGTCCCGGTGCCGACCTTCATCGAGCGCGAACAGATTCACGTTGGAGACAAGGCGATCATCGATCATCTTGACGCCTACACGGCACCGCGCCTGGTCGAGTACTTCGACGAAGATCCGTGCGCACCCCGTCCCGTCTTTGCATTCCAATCGCGGATGGCGGCGGGCTCGATCGCCGAGAGCCGCCGTGCGTCCGCTCTCGGTGTCACCATCGAGGCCAGCTACACGGTGGGCGAGTACGACATCCTGATCCTCTCCGCAGAGCAGAGCGGAGGACTCGAGACCTGGCTGAAGGAGAACGGCTATAGAATCCCGGAGGGCGCCTCTGAGGTGTTGGGTAGCTACATCAAGCAGCAGATGCGGTTCTTCGTCGCCAGGGTGAACCTGGACGAGCAGTCGAAACTGGGCTTCAGCTACCTGCGTCCGCTGCAAGTTGCCTATGAGTCACCGCGCTTCACGCTGCCGATCCGGCTGGGCACCGTGAATGCCAACGGCCCCCAGGAGCTGTTCGTCTACGCCCTCACACGCAAGGGTCGGGTCGAAACCACCAACTACCGTACCGTCAAGCTCCCCACGGGCATGGACGTCCCGACCTACGTGAAGACCGAGTTCGGCGACTTCTATCGCGCCATGTTCGACACCCAGACTCGAAGAGAAGACGGCCCGGTGGTCTTTGTCGAGTATGCGTGGGACATGAACTGGTGTGATCCCTGTGCGGCAGACCCGCTTTCGGAACAGGAGCTTCGCGAGCTGGGCGTCTTCTGGCTCGGTGAGGCGTCACCGGCCAAGCAGATCGCGCCCCGCCCCCCTGGAGCAGCACGGGACGTATTCGTGACGCGCCTCCACGTCCGTTACGACGCCGAGCGCTTTCCGGACGATCTGGTCTTTCAGCAAACCGGGGATCGGAGCAATTTCCAGGGTCGTTACGTGTTGCGTCACCCCTGGCGCGGGGAATCGAGCTGCGAGCAAGCGGAGGCCTACCGGCGCGGGCTTCCGGCGCGCCTCGAGCGCGAGGCGCAGACACTGGCGTCGCTGACGGACTGGGACATCGAGCAGATTCGGAAGAAGTTGGATCTTGAGCAGCCGCCCGAGGAATCGAAGCAGTGGTGGGAACGTCTCTGGAAGGATTGATTGTGTTGGACAGGGAGTCGCGGCTCCGACGTCACCCGGCTTCGGCAATTCCCTCGGCCCGCACCCTCTCGAGGTCGTCGAGCAGCTTGGCACGCTGGCGCTTGTCGAGGGCGTCGTAGTAGCCGCGGATTCGTCCCATCCGGTCGGCGAGGACGAATTTGTTGCTGTGAAGGATTGGGCCGCTGACGCTCTCGCTGTTCGCTACGGGTAGCTTGAATCCGTCTACGCTCAACGCCCAGATAGCTTCGCGCTCTCCCGTGAGAAAACTCCAGCTGTCCTGCGCCGCTCCATGCTTCTGTGCGTAGCTTCTCAGCGCCTCGGGCGTATCGTGCTCCGGATCGACGCTGATGCTCACGAGCTGTACGTCGCCCCAGTCTCGGCGCCGCAGCTCGGCCTGAATCCTGGCCATCTCGCGCGTCAACATCGGACACCGACCGGGGCACTGGGTGAAGATGAAATCCGCCAGCCAGGGTTTGCCGTGTAACTGCTCGCTGCCGAAAGGCTGAGAGTTCTGGTCGAGCAATACGAATTCCGGCAGCGTCCCCCAGACGGGAACGCTGTCGCTCGCCCCGCAGGCCAGCAGCGAGAGTGTGAGCAACGGCGCGATGAGGCCGGAACACGCCCAGCCCAACCTGCGGTCGCTCTGGATTCGATGGGCCGTGATCATCTTTCTCCTACTTCACTCGCTCGAACCCGGGGGGCCGCTTCTGCATGAAGGATTTCACCCCCTCGGAAAAGTCCGGCCGCGAAAAGCTCTCGACCATCAGCTTCACTGCCTTGGAGTGGGATTCCGCGAGCGGCTCCTGGAGGCCCTCGTAGACCTGGCGCTTCATCACCTTCATGGAAGTTGGTGAGCAGTTCGCCGCCATCTCGCGCGCATAATCGTAGACGTGCTTGAGCAGCTCGTCGTGCGGCAGCGTCTTGTTCACCAGGCCCATGCGCTCCGCCTCGGCGGCGTCGATTCTGCGCCCCGACATGATGAGATCCAGCGCGTGGGCGGTTCCCACGACGCGTGGCAACAGCCAGTTGATTCCCCACTCGGCGATCAGGCCGCGTCGAGCGAAGGCGGTGGTGAACACGGCCCGGTCCGACGCAAAGCGGATGTCGGTGCTCAGGGCGATCGGGACGGCCATTCCGGCACAGGCACCGTTGATCGCGCAGAGGATCGGCTTTCGGACCGACATCAAGTAGGTGTAGGTCGCGCGGAAACCCGCATCCATCTCGGCGTCACCGGGGTTGGCGTCCAGCTCGCCGGTGCTCTGCCTCTCCGACTTTCCCTCACTGATGTTGGAGAGTCCCTGCAGATCCGCGCCGGCACAGAAGCCCCGTCCCTCTCCCGTCAAGACGATCACGACGACGTCTTCGTCCCCCTCGGCTTGCGCGATGGCGTGTCGGAGCTCGTTCCCCATCTTGTCCGTCCAGGCGTTGAGGCGATCCGGTCGGTTGAGCTTGATGGTGGCGGTGGGGCTGTCCACTTCGTAGAGGATTTGTTCGTACATCCGGCCTTCCTTCCATTGTGAGATCGACTCTGAACTGCCTTCGACGTTCGTGACGCGCACCCCAGCGTGCCTGCGCGCGTGCGTCGATGCTCGCGGAAATCCAGACTACCACAAGGCATGGACCGGCACCGATCGAAGACTCTGTGGAGAGATCTTGCTGCAGCCGGGATGATGCCCGATCTCGCGCTGCGACGGCCGGGAAAGCCGGTGCGCGGTCGGCCAGCTCGCCTCTTGGCCGAACCCGGACGCCTGGCCCCGGTGGCAGTTTGTGAGACGCGCTCTAGTCAGTCGGTCTGAAACTGTCTGACTTCGGCTTCCGCGCCTTCCGCCTGCTCGCCCAGCGTCTGGACACTTCGTCCATCGCCAAGACCCGTTCCGCGGATCGACTGGCTGCGACGTGGAGGATCTCGAGAGCGCGTTGGATGGTGTGCCCACTCGTCGCTTGGGCGTGGATCGAGCGTGCGATCCGATTGATGATGTCGGAGACGTCCGTTGTCGCGCGTGTGATCAGCTGGCTTTTCTTGCGCTGCTCGAAGCTGGAATGCTTCACACCGTTGGCGACCGAGCGGATTCTCTCGATGGTGACGGCGATCTCCTCGGTCGCCGTGCGCGGGTCGCGTGCGGCTTCGTTCGAGCGCTCAACGCCCCGTTGTACAACCGCGGGTCCAACTCCGGCACCCTCGACTGCCCCAGCCGGATTCTCCTGGACCGCGACGATCAGGTGAGCGATGTCGTGCGCTGGGTTCCCGGTGCGATTCGCGAGCGTGTTGACCTCATCTGCTATCGCTTCGGCAGTCGTCTGGCCGACGACTTTTGCCAGGATCTTGGCGTCGTGAATCATCTCCTGGCGCCGCTCTGAAACGTCGTACCAGGCGAGGCTGAGAAAACCCAGCAGCAGCGACAGAATGCCCGTTCCCACTAGCGTCAGAGTCAGTTGCTGAATCGGGTCCCGCGACCCGAAGAGGCTTGGCTCGTACCGTTCTCCCTCGGTGGAGCCGCGGCGACGTCGAGTGCGGCCGCGGTCTCGTCCAGCTCCACCGAGACGTGGATTCGTTCCTCGATGAATTCGATGCGAAAGGCGGTTTCCTGGGAGGCATCCCGGGAGCTCTCGCTGGGCATCCCTACGATCAGGAACCAGGTTGCCGCGACCAGCAGAGCCATCCACAGCCAACCCGTGTGCGCCGCAACTCGCATGGTTGGCCCCCAGTCAGCATTTCCTGCTCTTCCGCGCAGGCCGGTCGCAGCACCGGCACCGGAAGCGCGGCAATCCAAAGCATCGGGGGGATGTCTTGCCAGGCGAATCGGTCTGTCGGTGGGCGATGTTGAGCGGAATCAGCCGCCACGAGCGCTCTAGTGGGGGACGTATCTTCCCGTGCTTGCTGGTCCCCAGATCGTGCGGAGAATGGAGCCCGTGACCACGGACACTCGGCCTCTTCGTGCGTCGGCGCTGCTGGCCTTCGCACACGGCAAGGCTCGAACTGGGAATCGAGACGACGGCGCCTAGCGCCGCCTAGCGCAATAGAAAGGGTGGGCGGTCGGGTACTCGGCGCCCCGCCGAGCCCTCAGGCCTGGGCATCCTTGGCCGCCTTCTTGCGGGCCAGGCGCCGCTTGCGCCGGATCTTGTGGGCGTGTCGCTTGACCTTCTGCTTGTTCTTGCTCCGAGCCATCGATTCCTCCGGTCCCAACGGACCGCACAAACTAGTCGAATCGAGCGCGTCGCGCCGCTCGGAACCCATCGCGGCTCAGTCGTCGAGGATCTCGCTCATCACCGTGCCCATTGCGGCGGTTTCGTCATCGTGGAGCGACTCGACGGCCGGTAAGCTGGCCAGCAGCTTTTCCAGTTTCTCGGCCACCACGGAGTGCACGGTGTCGAAGACGACGCCCATGCCATCGTGCCCATCGCTGCGCGCAATCGTGCCCCAGATCAGGAAGGGCTCCTCGCCGGCAGCGCCGTAGATCGCCAAGTGCAAGCGATCTCCCACCTCGAGATCCGGGTGAGAAGCGATCCGCATGCCACCCACGCTGAGATCACGTCCCACGAGCACGCGCAACGCCCGGGTGCCGAAGGCCGGAACCTTGGCTTCGAAGGGGAGGCGCTCCGTGGAGCGCCTCTCATTGGGCGACTCAGATTGGTCCGCGGCCTGTTCGGCCTGTTCGTCCGGGTTGTCCTGGATCGGAGCCATCTTTACATCGACGGGTATGGCGGCGAGCTCGCCCGAAACCTGGCCATCGAGTTTCGTATCGAGCTCCGCGTCGAGTTCCGGCCTGGGGGTTGCGTCCGGCGGGGGCGGCGAGCCCGAGCCCTCGGTTCGCGGATCAGGTTTGTAGTTGGGTGACACCCGTTCGAGAATCGTGCGCTTGCTTCTCGCCGGCCGGCGCAGTTTCATCTTCGCTTGGGCCTTCGAGGGGGGAGTAGTCTCTTCCTCTTCCGTGTCGAGCCACTCGGATCCCAGTCCGCTGGCGTCGCGCAAGGCGGGAGGTCCCCCCGCCTTGTCCTCGATGATCCAGTCGAGCTCGCGTCGCGCTTCATTGGACAAATCCTGGAACTCGACGGCTGCGCTGTACATGCCACCCGTGCCGAGCCGTTCATCGAAGACGGTGCGCAGGATTCGCCCGTCGATCGTGAAGGGCTCGCTGGCGCCGAGGGACTCGGGCACCTGGAGCCGTATCTTTCGGTCGGGCTCCAGGGTGTAGGAAGAAATCAGCCGACATCCGCGGGAGGAGAGATCCACGAGGGTGGCGCGTCTCGCCAATACTCCCGTGCGAAAGGAAACTTCGAGCCCCACGGCAACGCGCGGTTCGCCGCGGCGCTCCTCGCCGCGGTAGAGGCTGTGCATGATCAGCAGCCGGAGCGCCTCTGGATGCACCGGGCGACGCACCAGGAAGTCGAAGCCGACCTCTCGGAGCTTTTCTCGTAGCTTGTTCGAATCTTCGTTGACGATGACGATCCGCACGGGCTGATCTTCCGGCGCGTCCGTTGATGGGCTCGGGATACGTCGCGGTGTCGCCACCAGCAGGGACTTGGGCGCCGGTGTGTTGGGGGCGATCGCTTCCCCCCTCACCCTGGCGAAATCGACTCCCAGCTCTTCGAGAATCTCCTGAACGTCGTCGAGCTCCCCGTCGTCGAGGAGTAGGATCTCAGAGGAATGCGCCACTGTGAGTACCTCGATCTGCCCGTTCGCGGGCTCGGCCACTCTTAGGAGTCGTCCAATCCGGCCTGCGGCTGTAATCCGGGCTCTCGCGAGGCTCGAGGCCCAGACGCGTCCAGATCCGGCTTGAGGCGCCGCCAGAGCCCAACGAGCACGAGAAGCGAGAAGGCGGTGGACAGCGCGATCGCGATCGGACCGGCAGCCGCGGAATCCGTCTCCGATGCAGCCCACAACACCGCAACCGCATTGTTGGTTGCGTGGCAGACGATCGAGGCGCGGACGCTTCCAGCCAGGTAGGCGACGGCGCCGAAGTATGCCCCGATGACCGCCGTGAGAATCGAGTAGACCGGATCCGCGTGAAGCACGCCGAAGAGCAGGGCGGCGCCGAGAATGGCGACAGCCGGCCCACGGCGGGCCTCCAAGCCGCGTTGCACGAGCCCGCGGCACAGTAACTCTTCGGCGATCCCAGGTGCCAACGCGAAGCACAACAGCGCGAGGACAATTTCTGCGCCGCGAGCTCCCGCCAGCTCGCGCGCGAGCACCGCAGGCGTGCTGTCCGCATGCGGAACCATCTGGTAGACGCCGTCGAGGCCGTAGCTCAGGCTGAGCGTTCCCAGCGCCAACATCAGCAGCGCAGCCCAGGAAAGGCGGCTCTTCCCGAGGCCCAGCCTCGAACTCACCCCTAGGCGCGAAGAGGAGGCCACCGCCACTGTGAAGAAGGCGAGAAACACCGCGCCTCGAAGCCCGACCCAATAGCTCCCCCAGTCGCCGTCACTGGGCACCGATCCGAGAGCCACCCAGCTTGCGGCCAATACCACCGGCAGCATGATCGTGAAGAGATCTCGTCGAGTACGCACGCAGTCAACGTACAGCGTTCGTCCGTGGGAAGGGACCGTGCTGGAGCGGCACCGGCCGGCTGCTACCCTCTTCTGCGTGCAGGAATCGGCCCTTGCCCCGAGCTTTCTGATCGCAATGCCACAGCTGCTGGACCCGAATTTCCGCAGGGCGGTTGTGCTGCTGATCCACCACGACGAGAGCGGCACTTTCGGCGTCGTGCTCAATCGCTCGACGGAGATCACGGCTCCCGCCCTATGCTCGACACTCGAGGTCGACTGGCGGGGCGACCCTTGCTGGTCGATCGACTGGGGGGGACCGGTCCAGCCCCAGACCGGCTGGGTCCTGTTCGGCGGCGACGAAGATGCACTCGAGAGCGACGAGGAGGTGAAGCAGATTCGGCCGGGGCTGTGTTTCGCCGGCTCCCTCAACGTGCTTCGCCGGGTGGCGAGTGATCCGCCCGAACGAATTCGTCTGTTACTCGGGTACGCGGGCTGGGGTCCCGGTCAGCTCGAGAGCGAGCTTTCTCAGGGTGCCTGGATTACCGCGCCGGTTTCGGAGCGGGTCGTATTCGAAGTAGAGTCCGACGAAATGTGGGAGCACGTGGTGCGCAGCCTTGGAATCGAACCGGCCACGCTGGTGGCAACCCAGGGAGTTCACTGATCGGCCTCGGGCCGATGGACGCGCAGTTTCCGAAACGCGCCCGCCAATCTTGATGCGCCTCGATTTGGTGCGCCCGATTCGAATGGGAGGGAACATGGCGACGGCAGCCGTGAGCAGCAACGATCGTCTGGTCTACACCACCGACGAGATTCTTCAGAATGGGACCTACAGCGAGCCCTTGATCGCCAACGGCGTTCGGTGTCACGGAGGGTTCGACGAGGGTGGGCAATATCGCTCTCCCCGCGCATTTCACCGAAACCCCGCGATTCGAGCCTGGCAGGCGCGCCTTCGGATCGACGGAAATAGCCTGATCGAGCTGGCGCCGGAGCTCATGCCTCCCCAGTACCCGAATGCCGCACAAGCGAAGCTGTTGCTCGAGTCCGGTGTGCGCGAGCCGATCGTTCGTGCGCTGACGATCATCTCCATCGTCGAGGGGTTCGGAGCGATCATCCGAGACGTCAAGGTGCCGGACCTGGCGGCTCTGATTCGCGAGCCCATCGATGGGACGGCCCTGGCTCACCTGCGGGGCGCCCTGTTCGAAGCTCATGCCCGCGACGAGTCCGGCTACCGCGATGAGGGGGGACACAAGCAGATGTGGGAGGCCGCTCGAGACCTCGCACTGGAGACCCCCAAGATTCCCGGCGACGTGCTGATGCGCCTGATGGGGCGCCGACGCAAGCGCGGCGATGAGCGCCGGCCCTTCGAACAGATCGACGAAACACTCGAGCGGATGCTCGCAACGATGGCGCAGGTACTCGTCGTCGAGGTGTTCGCCAACGGTACCTTTGCCTGGGGCGAGGAGATCCTGTCGGATCCTTCGGTCTCCGCCGCACCCGAAGAGGCGGGCGCAATGGTTCGCTACATCCGCTCGGACGAGAATCCACACGTCGAATATCTGAGGACTGCGCTTTCCGAGGTGAGAGCCCGAACGATCGTCACCGTCGACGGCAAATCGATCCCGGGCCGGGAAGTAGTGGACGGACTGCTGCATCGGATCTTGCGCACGATCACGCGGGAGCGCCCCCGGGACCAGCGCGACGACGTTCGCGAAAGCCTGGCGTCCGCAATGAAGGCGGCCGGCAAATCGCCCGAGTTCCTCGCGGAGTTCGACGCCTTGGAGACGCCCTGGACGCCGCCGGGGAAGACTGGCTTCGAACCGGTGGCTCCCGGGGCCGCCTAGTGAAAGTCGGCGCGCGGTTGGCGCGATCCGTCCGGATCGGTTGGACCGCGGTCGCGATCTGGTCGATCTACAAGATTCCGAGTTTTGGTCGCCGCCTGCTCGGGCGCCCGCCACTCGAGGATCTGACGGCCACCCATCAGCGCGCCGCGAATCGCATGCTCGACTGCGCGCTGGCGATGCGGGGCGTCGTGATCAAGTCCTGCCAGGCGGTCGCAACGCGTTCCGATCTGTTTCCGCCTCCATTCATCGAGCAGCTCAAGCAGTGCCACGATGCGGTGCCGCCCAAGCCCTTTTCAGAGGTCCGATCCGCGATCGAGCGGGAGCTCGGAAAGCCCCTCGATGCGCTCTTCGCGGAAATCGAGAGCGAGCCCGTCGCCTCGGCTTCGCTTGCCCAGGTCCACAGGGCTCGACTTCTCGATGGCAGCCGCGTCGCAGTCAAGGTCCAATATCCGGACATCGAGGACATCGTCCGAACCGATCTCGCCAACATGCGTCGCGTGTGTCGCATCTATGAGTTCTTCGATCCTCAGCCGCTCGAGCTCCTGCCATTGCTCACGGAGCTGACCACTCACCTCTCGCTCGAGCTCGACTTCGAACGCGAGGCCGATAGTGCGGATCGTGTCCGCGAGCTCTTTGCGGAGGACGACTTCGTCGTAGTGCCGCGGATTCACCGCGCCTTCTCGACGTCACGGATTCTCACCATGGAGTTCGTCGACGGAATCAAGCCCACGGAAAAGGCAGAGCTGGAGGCCGCGGGGATCGATCCGGCCGACGTGGTTCAGAACCTGATGCAGATCTATGTCCGGATGATCCTCGGTGCCAGCTTCTTTCAGGCAGATCCCCATCCCGGAAACCTCTTCGTTCGCCCCGACCAGATCGTGTTGATGGATTTTGGCCTGGCCAAGGAGCTTCCCGAGGGATTTGGCTTGGCGCTGTTCGAGCTGATGTTCTCGATGATGACTTTCAACGAGTCAGCGATGGTCAGAGCCTTCCAGGAGCTCGGGTTCGAGACCAAGACCGGTGACACGAGCACGTTCGTCCGAATTGCCCACCGGATGATGGAGCGAAGCGACAGCGGTCACTTCGAGGGCGAGTTCACCGAGGAGATGACCGATGAGCTCTTCGAAGCGATTCGCGAGGATCCCGTCGTGAGGGTCCCGAGCGACTTCGTTCTGGTCGGTCGGGTGTTTGGCCTGCTCTCCGGGATTGCCCACACCCTGGGCCACCGGGCCAACGTGCTCCAAGCGCTGGGGGCATCGACGGGCTGAGCTCGAGGCCTCGGAGCGGCTCTCGGACGCGGCATCTCCTTTGGCTGGGGCGGCGCGCGGATGTGCCGAACTAGCGGAATTCCAACGCGAATCAGACTCCGTCGCGACGTCTGCGCCTCACCGGCTGGTGGGCCCGGCGGGGCACGAGACCGCCGGCTCAACGTAGTGCCCGGAATTGCCGATGTGTGAGGCATGTCGGAGGCTGACGATCTTCTGGTCCAGGTAGTGCCGCACGCGGCGGAGCTTGATCAGCGCAGTCTCGGAGAGTCACTCTCCGAGATCGTCGATCGCTTCACCGCTGACGGGGCGCTCGGAGTCGTCGCCGTGGATGCGTCGGCGCTTGCCGCCATCGAGCCGATCTTTGGTGGTCACGCCTGGCGCGCAGCGATGGGGTCGCTGCGTACGGTGATCGAGCAGCTGATCGGAGAGCGCCTGGGAATCGGTGACCTGATTCTCTGGGGAGAGACCGGCCGCAGCGAGATCCTGCTCCTGATTTTTCGAGATCTCAAGGAGACCGACTTCTACAGCCGGGAGCTTCCCGACCTCCACAGCGCCCTCGCACAGGGCCTGCGGGCTCGGGGTAGCCGGATCGGTTATCCCTACCTCAAGTCGCCGCCGAAGCTCCCGATCGGAACCGCTGCCTCGCTGCGCAACCCGACCATCAGCGCCGAGGCCCAGATTCGAGACGCCCTGGCCGAGGCCCGCAGCGACGGCGCGTTGATCGAGCACATCGGGGCACGGCGCCGGCGTCAGAAGCTGTTCGAGCTGGTTCTAGAAGGGCGCGTTCGCTCGGTCTACGAGCCGATCGTCGATGTCGAGACGCGAACGGTATTCGGCTACGAAGCGCTGGTCCGTGGACCCGAGGGCTCCGAGCTTCACTCGCCTCTGGCGCTCTTCGAGAGCGCCGCCGAGGAGGGTCTACTGTTTCAGCTCGACTGTCTCTGCAGGCGGAGCGGTCTGGACGGAGCCAGGGATTTTCCCGGCGATGCGAAGCTCTTCCTCAACATCCGCCCGACGACGATCTACGACCCAGGCTTCCGATCCGACGCGTTGCGCCGAACGCTCGAGGGTTGCGGGCTGGCACCGACCGATGTCGTGCTGGAGATATCGGAACAAGAGTCGATCTCGAGCTTCGAGATCTTCCGGGAGATTCGCGACTACTACGGAAAGCTCGGGTTCCAGATCGCGATGGACGACGTCGGTTCGGGTTACGCGAGTCTCGAATCCGTGATGGAGCTTTCCCCAGAGTTCATCAAGGTCGATCGCGCATTCATCGCCGGAATCGATGAGGACCCGGCGCGCCAGGAGCTGCTGCGCGCCCTGCGCGCCGTATCCGATCAGATCGGCGCACGCATCATCGGCGAGGGTCTCGACAAGCTGGAGGAGCTCGAAACCCTTGGGCGCCTCGGCATTCCCTTCGGTCAGGGCTGGCTCTTCGGCAAGCCCCATCCGCTGCGCACGGACACCTGAGCGCTCAGACCCTTCACGCGTATTCCAACAATCGCCTTCGATTCCGCGCAAGCCGCTCTATACTGCCCGGTCAGTTTCGGAGGTGTGACGGTGGGTCGAAAGCTCGGCATCGCCGCCGCGGTACTGATTGCGGCGGTGGGGCTCGCCCTGATCTACGGGTACGGTCAGCTCACGAGCTTCCACTCCGTGGAGCTGACCGATTCCGTTCACGTGATCTTTGGGGCGGGCGGCAACGTCGGATTGTTGAAGACCGACCGCGGCCCCGTCATCGTCGATACCATGACGTTTCCCCTCCAAGGACGGCGCCTCAAGCAGCTCGCGGAGCGAATCGGCGGCGGTCCAACCCAGGCCCTCATCAACACCCACTATCACGGGGATCACACCCACGGGAACCCGGCCTGGGCTGTGGGAATGCGCGTCGTGTCGACCGGACGCACCCTTTCCTATCTCGAACACTTCGACTCCGATTTCTGGCGGGGTGAAAGCGAAGGCACGGCACCTAATGATACGTTCGCGGATTCACACGAGATGCGCGTCGGTGGCAAGACGATCCGTTCGTATCACCTCGGGCGCGGCCATACCGGAGGAGATCTGGTCGTGCTCTTCGTAGAAGACCGCGTTCTTCACGCGGGCGATCTGTTCTTCAGCGGCCGATATCCCCGCATCGATCTCGAGGCGGGGGGCTCTGCTCAGCATTGGGTGACAACGCTCGATCGGGTGCTGGCCCTCGACTTCGACCAGGTGATTCCAGGGCACGGCCCCGTCACCGATCGAGCCGGCCTGACGCGATTCCGAAGCTTCATTGCAGAGGTGGCGGAGCTAGCGGCCGAGGCTGCGGCCGCTGGGAAGACGCTGGACCAGACGCTGGCCACCGCCGCGCTGACCCAGGATGCGGGCTACGAAGTGATGTGGATACCCTTCCTCGTGAATTTCGATCGCGATTCGGTGATCCGGAGTGCGTGGGAGGAAGCCGCAGGTGTCGTGGAGCCGGTGGAGCTTCCCTAGGAGGTGTCGCGATGGAGCTGTTCTCGATTCAAGACAAAGTGGCGCTAGTCACCGGTGGCTCTCGAGGCATCGGACTGATGATCGCTCGCGGTTTCGTCGAAGCGGGCGCGCGGGTGTACATCTCGTCGCGAAAGGCCGCGGTGTGCGAGGAGGTGGCCGCCGAACTTTCGAAGGTGGGCACCTGTGTCGCACTTCCAGCGGACGTTTCGACGGAATCGGAGGCACGGCGCCTCGCCGAAGAACTTGGAGCGCGCGAGTCCGAGCTCCACATCCTGGTCAACAATGCGGGCGCCAACTGGGGAGCGCCCTACGCGGAGTACCCGGACTCCGCCTGGGACAAGGTGCTGGCGCTGAACGTAAAGGCGGTCTTCCACCTGACGCGGGCATTGACCCCTCAGCTCGAGCGGGCGTCGCGGCCGGGAGACCCAGCGCGGGTGATCAATGTGGGTTCGGTGGACGGAATCTCGGTGCCTCTGTTGGAAACCTTCGCGTATTCGAGCAGCAAGGCCGCGGTCCATATGCTGACCCGCCACCTGGCGAAACGTTTGGCCGCCCAGGGGATCACCGTGAACGCGATCGCCCCCGGCCCCTTCGAGAGCAAGATGATGGAGGCCACCCTGGAGCGATTTCGCGATTCGATCGAGGCGTCTTGTCCGCTGGGGCGCATCGGTGAGCCCGAAGACATGGCGGGCGTGGCCATCTACCTCGCCTCTCGCGCCGGAGCCTACGTGACCGGCGCGCTGATCCCGGTGGACGGCGGGATCTCGACGACCCGGTGAGTGACGTCGCGGGCGGCCGCGCACGACCCGTCAAGCTCGACGACGATCAGATCAGCGCCGCGCTCGCCGACGTGCCGGGCTGGACGGTTCAAGAGGGCAAGCTCCACCGCGAGTTCCGCTTCCGCGACTTCAACCAGGCCTTCGGCTTCATGACACGCGCGGCCCTTCACGCGGAATCCATGGATCATCATCCGGAGTGGTTCAACGTCTACTCGCGGGTGGTGGTCGACCTGGTTACCCACGACGCTGACGGGATCACTCTGCTGGACCTTTCATTGGCGACCAAAATGAACGAGGTTGCCGCCGCTCTGTTGTGAAGAGTCCGCCGGTTGCGCCTGAGGATTCTGGCGTTGAACGCGGCCGGATCAGTGGGTGCCAAGAGCCGAAAGGTCCGCTCCTGACGGGCTCTGGAAAGCGCGCAGCCCGAAGTCCGGAGCCACCGCGAGCAGATGATCCAACAAGTCGGATTGGATGTCTTCGTATTCTCCCCAGTCCGTAACGTTGGTGAAGCAGTAGACCTCGATGGGAAGCCCGTGGGGCGTCGGCTCCAGCTGCCTCACCATCAGCGTCATGTTCTCGTGAATCCTCGGGTGGCTGCGTAGATGGTTGACCACGTAGGCGCGAAAGGTGCCGACGTTGGTGAGGCGGCGGAGATTGGCGTTGATGTCCCGATCGGCCCGGCTGTCGTTGTGGGAATCGACCTCCAGCCGCTTTCTCTCGATGTAGTCCTGCAGCAGTTTGTAACGCCCGAAGCGCTCGATCTCGTCGGGCTCGAGGAAGCGGATGGTGTTCAGGTCGATGTAGATCGCTCGCTTGATCCGTCGCCCGCCGGCCTGCGACATACCGCGCCAGTTCTTGAAGGAATCCTCGATCAGCTTGTGGGTGGGGATGGTCGCAATCGTCTTGTCCCAGTTCTGGACCTTCACGGTGTGCAACGCGATATCTATCACATCACCATCGGCACCGTATTGAGGCATCTCGATCCAGTCTCCAACGCGGATCATCTCGTTGCTGGTGAGCTGGACGCTGGCCACCAACGAGAGAATCGTGTCGCGAAAGACCAGCAACAGAACCGCGGTCATTGCGCCGAGACCGCTCAAGAAGATCAGCGGAGACTTGTCGAATAGGGTGGCCACGATTACCACGGCCGCGACCACGCCGAGAGCGATCTTGAGCAGCTGTAGGTAGCCCTTGATGGGCCGGCTGCGGTACGCGGCCAGCCCGGCGTAGATGTCGTTCATCGCGTTGATGAACGCGCTTACGGAGAGCGCGACAACCAGTACGATGGCCGCGACCGCCAGCCGTTGGAGCAGGGTTTCGATGGTCTCGTCGAGTCCGGGAATGGCGCCGGTGCCGTAGTAGATCACCAACGCCGGCGCGAGATGCGCCAGCCGGATGAACAGCCTCGAGTCGACCAGCCGGTCGTCCCATTGGGCGGCGCTTCGGGAAACCACGAGCCGGATGCCCACGACTAGAATCCGCCGGGCAATCACCAGCGCAATCCAGGAGACCAGGATCAGGGCCGTGAGGCCAAGCACCTGAACGGCAAGCGGATCGCTCAGGAGCGATCGGATGCCGAGATTTTCCCAATCCACGCGCGCTCCCAGGATTCGGGCGGAGCGCCAAACGATAACACTCGTGGCGTTGCTGCGCGCCGGTATTATTCTCCCGGCTTCACATCGCCGGCGCCTCTGCCCCGACCGGCGTAGTCGTCGAAGCATTGCGCGCCCGGGCTGAGTCGATTGGAGGAGGAACAGGATGAAGGTCAAGGCCGCGATCTGCTGGGAGGCGAAGAAGCCTTTGGAGGTGGAGGAGGTCGATCTCGAGGGGCCGAAGGAAGGGGAGTGCCTGGTCCGCCTCGCGGCCTCCGGAGTCTGTCATACCGATGCGTTTACGATGAGCGGTGCTGACCCGGAGGGTGTCTTTCCGGTCGTGCTTGGACACGAAGGCGCCGGTGTTGTCGAAGAAGTCGGGCCCGGCGTGCGCTCCATCGCGGTCGGCGATCACGTCATCCCCCTCTACATCCCGGAGTGTCGAGAATGCAAATTCTGCATCTCCGGCCGCACGAATCTCTGCTTCAAGTTGCGCGAGACCCAGGGCCGCGGGCTGATGCCGGATGGCAGCAGCCGGTTCTCCTACCGCGGGAAGCTGCTTCATCACTTCATGGGCACCTCGACCTTTGCGGAGCGCACGGTGGTACCGGAGATCGCCCTAGCCAAGATTCGACCCGACGCTCCGCTGGACAAGGTCTGCCTCTTCGGCTGCGCTGTGACGACGGGGATCGGCGCCGTGCTCCACACCGCCAAGGTCGAGCCGGGCTCGACCGTCGCTGTCTTTGGTCTGGGGGGAGTCGGCCTATCGGTCATCCAGGGCGCCGCGATCGCGGGGGCCGACCGCATCATTGGGGTGGATACGAATCCCGCCAAGTACGAGCTGGCCGCCCAGCTCGGCGCAACCGACCTCCTCAATCCGGCCGAAGTGGAGGACGTGACCGATGCCATCGTCGACATGACCGATGGTGGTGTCGACTACTCGTTCGAGTGCGTGGGGAACGTCGACCTGATGGGAAAGGCCATGGCCTGTACGCACCGCGGCTGGGGCGAAGCCATCATCATCGGTGTTGCAGGCGCCGGCCAGGAGATCCATGCGCGCCCCTTCTTACTGGTGACGGGCCGCTCGTGGCGCGGCTCGGCGTTCGGGGGCGTCAAGGGCCGCACCCAGCTTCCCGGCTTCGTCGATCGCTATATGTCGGGTCGTATCAAGCTCGACGAAATGATCAACGCCACCATGCCGTTGGAAGAGATCAACAGCGCCTTCGACAAGATGCACGAAGGCGAAGTGATCCGCAGCGTTTTGCTGTACGAGTAGCTCGCGGCTTCCGGGCCTAGCGACGTTGTCGACCGGTAGCGCGCGAGCCGGACGGCGGTGGAGGCTGGGCCTCCACCGCCGTCCGGCTCGGGGTTTGCTGCTGCGGGACGTTGCCCGGCTTGGGCGTGATCAGCGCAAGCCGATCCACGACAACGCTTCCCCCAACACCAGGCGTATCGCGATTAGCGTGAGGACTCCCTTGTAGAGGCGGGTGAACCAGGTCTCGCTCACGAACTCCAGCAGCCGGCTGCCGATCCAGGTACCGACGACGACGGCGATCGAGAGCAACGCCAGCGCAACTGCGAACTCGCCGAACGCGAAGCCAACGATGCCGAAGATGACGATCTTCGCGAGGTGCCCCAGCGTCTGGCAGGCCGCTTTGGTTCCGATCAAGGCTTGCCGTGTCATCCCGAGACCGAGGAAGAACGGCGCGATCAATGGGCCGACCGCTCCGATGGTTACGTTCAGGAATCCGGCCGCAGCGCCCAGGATGACGAAACGACGATGGTTGTCTGCGCGCTCCGGGTGAGTGCCGATCAGCAGCCACCCCGGTCTCCAGGTGGCGATCAAGACGAATGCCCCGATCAGCGCGCGGGCTGCGGTGGGAGACAGGGCCATTGCCAATCCCAGGCCGACGAAGCCCATGGGCAGCAGCAGTATCGAGTAACGCCAGAGAATGCCCCGATCGATGTGTTTGCGCTGGATGATGGAGCGCGAGCCGTTGGAGACCAGCTGGATGACCCCGTGGATGGGGATGGCTGTCAGTGGCTCGAGTAAGAGCAGCATCACCGATAGCAAGGTGATGCCGCCCGCCATGCCCACCACAGCCGAGAGCATGGAGGTCAGCAAGGCAGCTACGGATAGAACGGCGAGAGCCTGGGGTTCCACGAGGTCTGCTCAGCTTCGGGCTTTGCCGCGCGCGCGGCTGCCGCGGCTGCTTTCCGGGCGCCGCCCCAGCCAGTCCAGCAACCGTCGCACCGCATCGACGTCCGGTAGCCGGTGAAGCGCCGCGGTAGCGGTGTCGGCGCCTCCGACACGAAACGTGCTGGCGAGGCCAGCCAGGAAGCGAAATGCGTCCTCGTCGGTCTCGTCGTCGCCCACGTAAATCACCCGAACGTGCTCGGACCAGGCCGGGCCGTAACGTGTGCGCAAGATGTGCAGAACGGCGCGCCCCTTGTCCCAGCCAATCGGAGGCCGTGCCTCCAGCGCGCAATGGGCATCGCGATCCTGGTAGCCGGCGGCGCGAATGATCTGGCGTGCGTCGTCGATCAGCTTCTCGCGCGCACTCTCGGCGACGGCGCGATAGTGGTAGGTGAGGGTCGGCCCCTTGGCCTCGATCCAGGCGCCGCCGGTGGCGAGCTCTTCCAGGTCCGAGCTGAGTTCTTCCGCCCGCTCTCGATAGTGAACCAGGTCTTCGTGAACGAATTTGGCCAGCCCGGGCCCCTCGATCTGCAGGCCGTGATTTCCCGCGTAGCTGAGATCCGTTCGCTTCACCATGGCTCGGATGTCTTCGACCGCGCGGCCGCTGACGATCGCAACTTCGGTGTCCCGTCGCTCGGCGCAGACTTCCAGGGTCTTGCTCATCTTCCTAGAGAGGGTGGCGTTGGAGGGGTGATCCGTCAGCGGGCAAAGGGTGCCGTCGTAGTCGAGAAACAGCGCCAGTCGGCGGCCTCCGAGAAACGCTTCCAGCCACGATTCGAAATCAGGATCTCCGATCGGAACCAGCGACGCGCGATCCTCTCCGGCGGACCCGAGAAACGCGATGACCCAGCTGTCGAGATCATCGCGTCGTTCTCGCCTGCGCAGGGCCGTGACGCGCAAGCGGCGCATGTTGTCTTCCATCGTCAGCGCGCGATGCAGGATCTCAGCCGTGCCGTCGATGTCGTAGGGGTTGACGTGCAGCGCTTCGCGCATCGTGTTGGCCGCGCCGGCGAGCTTCGAGAGCAAGAGAACTCCCGGATCGCCCACCTGGCAGGCAACGAACTCCTTGGCGACCAGATTCATTCCGTCGCGCAAAGGCGTGACCAGCGCGACGTCCGCGTCACGATAGAGAGCGGCCAACCGCTTCTGGGACACCGAACGGTAGAGGTAGCGGATCGGAGACCAGCGGGCGCTCGCGAATCGACCGTTGACTCGACCCACCAGCTCGTCGATCTCGCGCTTCAGCGCGCGGTACTCGGCTACCTGAGAACGGCTGGGGACCGCGATCTGCAACAGGGTGACCTTCTCGCGGTGCTCCGGGTGGAGTTCGAGAAGTCGTTCGAAGGTGCGGATGCGTTCTGGGATTCCCTTGGTGTAGTCGAGCCGATCCACGCCGAGCACGATGCGCTCGCGTTCGGTCTCCGGCTGCTTCGGCGCTTCCGAGGCGAGTGATTCGAAGTGCTCGAACTCGATCCCGATGGGGTGTGCTTCGACGCGCGTGGTGCGGTCTCCGTACTCTACGAGCATTTCCTTGCGGTTGACGCGAGCGCCGAGGCCCCGCTCCACGCAATCCAGGAAGTTCTGGGCGTAGCCGGCAACGTGGAAGCCGATCAAGTCACAGGACAACAGGCCCCCCAGCAGCACGCGGTCCCAGGGGAGCAGGCGAAAGATGTCGTGGGGCGGAAACGGTACGTGCAGAAAGAACGCCAGCCGGACGTCGGCAAGCTGTTGTCGGATGGAGGCCGGTGTCAGCAGAAGGTGATAATCGTGGATCCATACCACGGCTTCCTTCTTCGCCTCGGCGACCACGGCATCCGCGAACCTCGCGTTGACCCGGGCGTAGGTCTCGAAATCACGCGAGTCGAACCGCGCATTTCCGGTCATCGAGTGCAGCAGAGGCCACAGTGTCCGATTGGAGAAGCCGTGGTAGTAGCGTGTTACCTCGGTGTCGGAGAGCGAAATCGGCGTTGTTCGATAGGGATCTCCCTTTGCGGAGATCCTCTCTCCCTTGCGGAGCTCCGTTCCAGGCCAGCCGATCCAGGTTCCTCCACGCTTGCGAAGGATTGGCTCCAAGGCCGAGACGAGACCCCCGGTTGATTCGCGCCGCTCCAATCCCTTCGCGGTGCGTGCGAGGGTGAAGGGCAGGCGATTGCTGGCGACGACGATCGGGCGCTGTCTGGAGGTCTGGCGCGGCTTTGAGATCGGGCGCCGACCTTTGATTGGGCGCTGCTTCGATTCCTTTCCGATCACCCGGTCGCCCACCCGGTCAGGTTACCGGAGGCGTCTTCCAGCTGCCTCGGCAGCGGGACGCTAGGTGGGTTGGCCCCCCAAAACCGTCTCGACTCGGTCAGCCGCGGTAACGAAGCTGCAACGGACTGCCTTCGGCTTGTTCGGCGGCGCGTCGAGCCGCGAGTATGAGATCGTGGCTCGCCGCTAGATCGCAGGCCGGATCCGTAGCGCCAGCGTCTCCGGTCAACGCAAAGGCCTGGCAACGACAGCCACCGAAGTCGCGCTCGCGTTCGGGACAGCTACGGCAGGGCTCGGGCATCCAATCTTGTCCTCGATACAGATTCATTCCAGGAGCGTCTTCCCAGCAGGCTCGAAAGGGCCGGTCGGCGACCGACCAGAACTCGAGGCCCGGCAATTCTGCGGCGCTGTGGCAGGGAAGTACCCGGCCGTCCGGAGCCACCACGGCAACGCGGCGCCCCCAGCCTCCCATGCACGGTTTGGGTCTTCCACGGTGGTAGTCGGGAAACACGAAAATGATCTCGGGTTCGGGGTGCTGGCGACGGGCCGCCTCGACTGCGCGCGCTGCGCTGTCGATCTGCGCCTGGGTGGGGAGCAGTTGCTCGCGATTGAGAAGTGCCCAACCGTGATACTGGGCGTTGGCCAGCTCGAGCCGATGGGCGCCGAGCTCTCGCGCGAGATCGATCAGCTCCGGTACGCGCGAGAGATTGTGGCGATGAATCACAACGTTGAGCGAGAGGGGAAGGTCGAGAGCTCGGACGTCCCTGGCGAATTCGAGCTTGCGCGCGAAAGACTCGACACCCGCGATCCGGTCAGACTCCGCGGGCCGCGAATCCTGAACGCTCAGCTGAACGCTGCGCAAGCCCGCGTCTCGAAGTGTCCGCAGCCCAGGGAGATCGAGCGTCGTGCCGGCGGTGACCAGGTGCGTGTAGATCTCAGCCTCGCTGGCAGCGGCTACGATCTCGGCCAGGTTCGGGTGCAGGGTGGGCTCACCACCCGTGAGTCCCACGTGCACGACTCCGAGCTCGGCCGCATCGCGCAACACCTGACCCCAGGCAGCTCCGTGGAGGGCCTCCCTCGTGTCGCGAAAGCTCAAGGGGTTGGAACAGTAGGCGCATCGCAGCGGGCAGCGGTAGGTGAGCTCGGCCACCAGGTTGTAGGGCCGCGGGGCGCTCACTGGCCCGTGCGTAGAACGCCGAGCGACCGCATCTGAGCCAGAAAGGCGTGGGTATCGGCTTCCACGTCCTCTCCGTCTGGATGGCGCCTGCGAAGCTCCTCGGCGATGTGGAGCGCGCTTCGCGCGCCGTCGCACAGCTCCAGGATCTCACGCCCACTCGGGTTGAGCTCGACCGCGCGTTCCGGCAGTACAACCGTCGCGGGCTGGTCCGCGCTGCTCTCGCGTAGCTGCGCGTACGGCGTCAGGGCAGGGTGCGCGTGGGCGGCTTCGACCGCGTCGAGAAGGCTCCAGAGGATCTCGCACTTGCGCTCGAGCGCTGCCGCGCAGCGGTCCCGGTCCGCCTCGGTATGCGCTTCTCGGAGCACGTAGGCGAGGCCCCAGGCGGCGTCTCGAGGCGCCTGCTTGGTGCGCGACCGGAAATAGCGCAGCCCTTCGATTTCCACCCATGGGTAATGCTCCTCGAAGGCCGCGATCCGAAGCTTCATGATGTCTCCGGCGAACATTTCCGTGAGCGAGGAGGCAACCGATTCCAGCAGATCGTGGTCTTCGACGAACCGGACATACTCGTCGCAAGCGCGCCGCACACCTGGAAGCACGCGCTGGAGGCGTGCGACTTCGGCCCGGTCCAAGCCGACGGCGTCGGCGAGCACCAGCCACAGCTCCAACCCGCCCTCCCCCTCGCGCTCGCCGTCGTGGTCGTGAATGCGCTGGACCCAGCCCCGGCGAAACTCCGCATCCTGCGCCTTGGCCACGATCAGACTGTCCTTGATGGGGATGCGTGTCTGGTAGTAGTAGCGATTGAGAACCCAGGTCTGGATTTCGCCCCGCGACAGCTTCCCTTCGTGCATCCTCAAGTTGAATCGATGACGGTCGTGGTATCGCGTACTGCCGATTGCGCGCAGGCGCGCCTCGAACGCCGCGTCATCGGGGTTCATAGTTCGAACTCCAGCCCGTCCGAGGCAATCTCGATCCCCGCCGCCGTGACTGCCGCGGCTTCGGCGGAGTCGCGGTCGAGGATCGGGTTCGTGTTGTTCATGTGGATGTAGAGGCTTCGCCCGGGTAGCTCGCTCAGCGGCTCGAGGCTTCCACCCGGGCCCGTGATGGGCACGTGACACATCGCGAAGGCGTCGGGTGCGCCTGGCCGCAGCTCGCTGAGCTCGTCGGCGGTGTAGAACGTACCATCCAGGAAGCGGCAGTCCGCGGCGCGAAGCTCGGCGAGTGTGCCCGAGTCGAGGGTCTTGATGCCCGGCAGGTAGACGAGACGGCGCCCGGTCTCCACATCGGTAATTCGCACCCCAACGGTGGTATCCGGCCGGTTGGGGCCCGCCGCGCCGGTCAGGAAGCCGGGAACCTTGCCGGGAACGGGAAAGAAGCGCGCCTCCAGCCTGCTGGCCGCGTCCAGGAATATCCGCTCGTCGAGTTTGGCGGTCCCCCAGGCGGGTTCGAGCAAGCGGAACGCGGCGTTGTGTTCGAGCAGTGCATCTCGAACCCACGGCGTGGTCAGGATCCGGTACGACAGGGCTTCGCGCAGGATCAGTAGACCAAGACAGTGATCGAGATCGGCGTTGGTCAGCACCACCGTATCGAGCGGCACGTCTCGAGTGCCGGCGCGCGGATGCAGACCCGGGAAGGCGGCGAACTGGTGGCGGATGTCTGGGCTTGCATTGATGACGGACCATCGCTTCCCCTCGGCCGACACCGCAATCGACGGCTGGGTCCGAGACGGCACCGAAGGTTCGTCGCTCCGCGCGCGGATCGAATTCGGGCCCCCGCAATTCCACTGGGGCAGCCCGCCCCCAGCGCACGAGCCCAGAATGCGAACCTTCATTGCGTCACGCCCGCCCGCTGGCTATGAGCTACCCGCGGCGGGCCTTGTTCGAGCCGCCCGTCCATGTTTTCGCAGATTCGCCGATCCATCTGATTTTTCTCGAGCGCTCGGACAGCGATTCCGCACTCACCAGCGCGGGGGACAGCTCACGCCGGGATCTCCTGCGAAATCGAGACCGAATGGTAGCCTATGCGCCCCATGGCCCCGCCCCGATTCGAGAGAGTGGCTCCGGTCGTCGACTTTCCCGCCGCCGAGGCCCGAGTTCGCGCGTTCTGGAAGGATCGGGACATTCCAAAGCGGTCGTTGGAGAAGCGCCAGGGGGCGCCTCGATTCATATTCTACGAGGGCCCGCCCACCGCCAACGGGCTGCCCCACAACGGTCACGCCCTGACCCGCGTGATGAAGGACCTCTTCCCACGCTACAAGGCCATGCGCGGCTTCGACGTGCCGCGTCGCGCGGGCTGGGATACCCACGGTCTAGCGGTCGAGATCGAGGTCGAGAAGGAGCTCCGGATCTCCGGGAGAGAGGCGATCGTCGCTCACGGGGTCGAGCCCTTCGTTCGTCGCTGCGTGGAGAACGTCTTTCGCTACACAGAAGAATGGACCCAGTTCACCGAGAAGCTCGGCTTCTGGCTCGATTTCGACAACGCGTACGTCACCTATCACGAAAGCTACGTGGAGAGTGTCTGGTGGGCATTGTCCGAGCTCTTCAAGCAGGGTCTTCTCTACCGCGGACACAAGGTAGTGTGGTGGTGGGCTCAGGGGGGTACCGTCCTCTCGGCCGCGGAGGTCGGCGAAGGCTACAAGACTGTCGACGACCCCTCCGTGTTCGTGCGCATGCCGCTGCGCGACGACTCCGAGACGTCGCTGCTGGTCTGGACCACCACTCCCTGGACATTGCCATCGAACTCTTTGGCGGCCGTGAATCCGAGCGTCGACTACGCGGTGGTGCGCGACGGCGAGCAGCGCCTGATTGTGGCCGAGGCGCTGCTGGCCTCGCTGCGTGAAAAAGACAAGGGAGAACTTCCGGTCGAGCGAATCCTTTCCGGGGCGGAGCTGGTCGGCCAGCGCTACGTGCCAGCCTTCGACTGGTTCGAGCGAGATCGACCCCAGCTCGACTTCTGGCGGGTGGTTGCTGCCGATTTCGTCGAACTCGATGCGGGTACGGGTGTGGTTCATCTGGCTCCGGCTTTCGGAGAAATCGATTTCGACCTATTGCGTCGCGAACAGCGCGCCAACCCGGAGCTTCCGCTGCTGTGCGCGGTCCGACCCGACGGCTGTTTCGATCCCGCGGTGGCTCCCGACGAGTACGCGGGCCGTTGGGTCAAAGACTGCGATCGAGATCTGATCCACGATCTGCAGGCGCGCGGCCTGGTATGGCACGCGGAGCAGATCCGGCACGAGTATCCCTACTGTGTTCGCTCGGACAGCGACCCTCTGATCCAATACGCGAGGCCCGCCTGGTACATTCGCACCTCAGACCACGTCGAGGAGTGTCTCGCCAACAACGCCCAGATCAATTGGCTGCCCGAGACGATTCGCGACGGGCGCTTTGGCGATTTCCTGCGGAACAACGTCGACTGGGCGCTGTCGCGCGAGCGTTTCTGGGGCACGCCACTGAACATCTGGATCAACGACGAGACAGGCGAGATGGATGTTCCCTCGTCGGTTGCGGAGATCCTCGAACGAAACCCGGCCGCGTTTGCCGCCTACGACGCGGATCGTTCGAAGGACCCCGAGCTGTCTCCCCACCTTCGCGTCCACAAGCCGTGGATCGACGCGGTCACCTGGACTCGGAAGGGCGAACCGGGCGTATACCGGCGAGTTCCGGAAGTGATCGACGCCTGGTTCGATTCCGGGTCGATGCCGTTCGCCCAATGGGGCTATCCCCACCGCGGAGTGGAGGGCTTCGAAGCGAGCTTCCCGGCCGACTTCATCTCCGAGGCCATCGATCAGACCCGCGGCTGGTTCAACTCGCTCATCTGGATCTCCAGCCTGCTCTTTCCCAAGCGAGCCCTACCGCACCCGTACAAGAACTGCGTCGTGCTCGGTCACATCGCCGACCGAGAGGGCAAGAAGGAATCGAAGAGCAAGGGCAACTACACGCCGCCCGAGATCATTCTCGACCAGGTGCGTCTCGAGCTGGCTGTGGTGGAACCGAACGGGCTGCTGGAAGCCGGGACGGCGGCGATCTCCCAAGAGGATTACCACGGCCTCGATTTTCGCGGGGAGGCGACGACCGTGCGCGCGTACCGCGACGACGCCCCGGATCGCTCGATCGAGCTTCAGCTCAAACCAACGAAGATGCCTCGACGCATGATCGCCCTGGGCGAGGAGGATCGGAAGACCCTCCAAGTGAGTGTGGGGGCCGGCGCCGATGCGCTCTTGCCCCGCGAGGTTCCCGGCTTGCCGGCGGAGAACAAGCTCTGGATCGAAGACTTCAAGGCGTCGGCCCCGGGCGCCGATGCCTTTCGCTGGTTCTTCTTTGCCTCGAACCCGCCCTGGAATCCGACGCGGCATTCACTGAGCGGTGTGCGTGCCCTGCAACGCGAACTTCCCCTCAAGCTTCGCAACGTGTACGCCTTTTTCAGCATCTACGCGGAGATCGACGGCTTCGATCCAGCGAACAAGAGCTGCGCGGCCGGCCGCCGGCCCCCCAACGAACGGGCGCTGATCGATCGCTGGATACTTTCGGAGCTGGCACTCACCAACGCGGCGGTCATCCGTCAGTTGGATGCCTTCCGAGCCTACGAGGCGACCGAGTCGCTGACGGCACTCGTCGACGCTCTGTCGAATTGGTACGTCCGCCGCTGTCGCCGCCGCTTCTGGGCGCCCGGGCTCGGTGTCGACAAGCTCGACGCACACTGGACGCTCTACGAGTGCCTGGTCACCCTCGCCAAGCTGCTGGCTCCCTTTCTGCCGTTCGCCACCGAAGAGATGTGGCAGAACCTGATTGGCAGGCCGTCCGCGAAGTCCGACGACGAGAGCATCCATCTCTGCGATTATCCAGAGCCGGATACGGCGGCCATCGACGAATCGCTCTCTCGGGTCATGGGAGCGGTTCGGGGCCTGGTCTCACTGGGCCTGCAGGTGCGCACGGCCCACAAGCTACGAGTCCGTCAGCCGCTGCTCGCGGCGGAGTTGGTGCTCTCAGAGGCCGCGCTGGAGCGAGACCTGAGCGTTCATCTGGATCTCATCCGGGATGAACTCAACGTCCGCGAGGTTCACTTCGTCCCCAATGCCGACGACTACGTGACCTATCACATCCAACCCAATTTCCGGGCGCTCGGGCCCCGCGTGGGTCGCCGTATGCCCGCCTTGAAGAAGGCGCTCGCTGACGCCGACGGCGCAGCTCTACTTGGACAGCTCGCCGAGCGGGGTTCGGTCACGCTCGCAGTCGAGGGGGAGGAGCTATCGCTCGGCCCGGATGAAATCGGAGTTTCGCTGGAGGCCCGTCCGGGCTTTGCGGCGGCGGCCGGCAGCGCGGGTGTCGTCGTTCTGCGAACCACCTTGACCGACGACTTGCGGGACGAGGGGCTGTTCCGAGAGGTCCTGAACCGGGTCCAGACCTTCCGCAAAGAGCTCGATCTCGAATACACCGGGCGGATTCGACTGACTCTCTCTGCGCCGCCGAAGCTGCTGGATGCGGTTCGCCCACGCGTCGAAGAGCTGAGCCGCGAAGCGCTGGCCGTGGAAGTGACGCTGGAATCATTGCCGCTGGAAGGTGCGCACAGGTGCGAAGTCGTGATCGACGGTGAGGCGCTGACGCTGGGGCTGACGCTGGTCTAGGTGGTTGCGCGGGGTGCCCTCGCCCCCAGTTGCGCGAGGCACGCTAGGTGGTTTAGCGAGGAACGCCGCGCGAGCCGGCCCTGGGTAAAGGCTGTTCGGAATGGCTCGCGTGGGCCTTCGGGACCGCATTTGTGGCGGGTTCGGTGGGCGCGCGACCCGGTCACGTTGGGTCGGTTTCTCGCTGCGCTGATTTCCTCACAGCCTTTACCCAGGGCCGGCTCGCGCGGCTCTTGCTTGTGATTCAAGGGTTGCTCGGGCGTTGTCGATAACTGTTGTGCGATGTCGTCGACGACT
>CAXMOC010000256.1:0-2279 GCA_964194865.1 uncultured Opitutales bacterium
CCGGCTTGAGCTCGCAGAAGCTCGCGAACTCACCCGGATGGATCGGCGCCGAGCGAAGCTCGTCGTCCTGGATCGAGAAGTTGACGAGGCTGTGGCAGATCATCGACCGCGCCACCTCCCGCTCGAAGATGATCGTGGCCGCGCTGTGCGAGTAGCTGATCCAGGCCACCAGCTGGCCCTCTTTGAGCGACACCGAGCGCGGGCTGATCGAGTCGTCGGTGATCAGCACCACCTTGTGGTTCGTCTGCCGGTAGTCGGGACTCAGCTGCGGGATGTTGCCGGGCGTGTCGTACGGGACCTCGCTAGGGCGCTCTTCCTCTTCGGCAATCACCGGTCCGACCCAGACGAGCGCCAGCGCGAGCAGGACGACCCACCCCAGCCGGACCCGATCCGAGCGAGCGCGTGCGCCTTCGTTGCAGTGGCCCTTGCCGGGCCGTTCACCGGTCATGAGTGGTCTCCTGTGGACTCTGTGGCGGTTATATCATAGTTCGCGGGGGCTTAGGGCGGGATTCCGCACACGCGATCGACCGTGGCTCTGCGGGGGCTCTGGGGTCGCTCCGAGCTTGCATGACCGGTGGAGGCAGTGTCGCAGCGGGCGGCACCCCGCCGATTCGCGGCGCGCATGCGAAACCCCAACCCCGGAGGCCCGCCCCCATGAAGGCCATGGTGTGCCTGAAGCAGGTGCCGCACCAGGATGCCCGACTCGACGTCGGCTCCGACGGCACCTGGCTCCAGGCAGACAACATCAAGTTCGAAATCAACAGCTACGACACCTACGCACTCGAGGAGGCGCTTCGACTGAAGGACGCGGACGCCGACACGGAGGTGCCCCCGGCGGGGGCCCGGACAGTTCATCCCTACTCGGAGACAGATCCGAAACGCACGTTGAATGCCCTATTGGCCTCCGTGCTGGGCGAGAGCGGCGTTGTGGGTTTCCGCGTTGCGGCTCTTCCCGAGCCCTCCCTGGTCGCTGAGCCCGCTTGGCATAGCGATGCTGTTGGGCCTGCTCCTGAGCACGGGCGTGCTGCTGGGTCTTGCGAGCCGGTGGAGACGTTCGACCTAGCCGCATCCCCCGAAGCCTCTCCCCGCGAAGCCCATCCCATCCCTCGCCGGGGGCGCTACCGCTCGGGCTAGGTCTGGCCTGGGTGCACTCGCTTCACGAGAAGGGATCGCGTGGGCAGGAGTACTCCAGAAGTTCAGTGACATACGTCCCATAATACGCTTGATTGGCGATCCGGAGGGATGAGCGCGTCGGGCTAATGTCCGGGAATCGTTGATGAAGGAAGCCGATCGAGTTTTGGGACACTACGGGTTGAGCGCAGCGGGCTACGGTCTGGGAATCGTTGATGAAAGAAGGCGAGCGAGTTTTGGGACAATACGGGGTCCGGAGGTCGCTCATGCGCTCGTCTCTCGCTCTTCTTCCGCTGCTCGCGGTTCTCGGCGGGTGCGTACCCCCGTCCGACTCGCGCCCGGGGCTGTGGCTGTCTGGCTCAGCGTCGGAGCTGCCGGACGACTGGAGCTTTACTGACAGCTACCGCGAGATCGCGCTGGAGGTGAGCGCACCGCACCTGCTCGCCCACTCGGTCACGATCTGGTGTGCGTCGCTCGACGGCCAGCTGTACGTGGCCGCGCGAAGCCCCGAAGACAAGCGCTGGCCGGGATGGGTGGAGAGCGACCCCGACGTGCGCCTGGGCATCGATGGCCGGCTCTACGAGACCCGCCTCGCGATGCTCCGAGCCGAGGACGAGATCGAGCGCGTCTCCGCCGCCTATGTCGCGAAGTATGAGCTGCCTCCGCGCACGCCCGACTCCCCTCCCATGCGCTACTGGCGTGTCGAGCCGCGCAGCTGAGACGTCGCCACCCGCCAGAAGCCATCGGGACTGAACACGAGCACCTATCAGGCAGCGGGAGTTCGGGGTGATCGCGCTCAAGGAAGTACTCGTAGCTGGGCATCCTATCCGCGAGCTCGAACCCAGTCTGTTCTCCGCCCTCGATCCCGACGACGAAGGTGCGCCGTACGATCTCGGGAGGACGACTCAGTCGACCGCCGGATACCGCCGCAACTGATCGCCACCCGGCACGCGGCGCTTCGAGCCTCGGTGCACCACCCTCACCTCGAACGCGAACCGGTCGAGGCCAAAGTGCTTCTCGACCTGGCGGATCAGGCCGTCCGCCGTGGCATCGTCGCGAATCGGCCGGGCGCGCCGGCTCTGTCCCTGGGCGCGGGCCAGACCCGCCTCGACGCCTTCCTGATAGGCCTCCTTGAGCAGCTTCTCCAG
>CAXMOC010000257.1:0-5227 GCA_964194865.1 uncultured Opitutales bacterium
CGGGTGAATGGGCCAGTTGGGGAAGGAGACTCCGTGGTGCGGAGACGGTGTCTCGGTATAGCTCTCCGGGGGAGGCGCGCGTCGTACTGGTGCGAGAGTGCAGGCCACGAATCCGCACAAGGCCACCCCGCAGACAATTCCGAAACCGCGACGATTCATTCCCCTCTCCCCCCACCCCTCTCCTCGTCCGTGCATCCAGCCGCGGGCCCCAACCCTACGGCTGAACCGCCGAGACAGAAGGTATCTCTTTCGCCAACCAGCCGACTAGCCCAGTTGCCCCATTCGAGGCAGGTTCCTGTAGATTGAAGTGAAATGAAACTCAGGGGGGCTGCAATGACGAAGTCGAGCTGGCTGATGGCGGTTCTGGTCGCCCTCGGCGGCGTCTCCGGCGCCAGCGCTGAGCCAACTCCGCTGTCGGAAACCCTCGCCAGCTCGGATCGGGCCGCCGAAGACCGGGCGCGCGATCCGGGGAGGAAGCCCGTCGAAGTCATCGCGTTTCTCGGGATCGAGCCCGGAATGACCGCGATCGATCTGATCGCAGCGGGCGGCTACTACACGGAGGTACTCTCGGCGGCCGTGGGGCCCACCGGAAAGGTCTACGCCCAGAACAGCGAGTACGTGCTTAAAATGCGCGATGGCGCCAACGAAAAGGCGATCACGGCCCGGCTCGCTGGAGGACGGCTGTCCAATGTCGAACGGCTCGATCGCGAGATGAGTGACCTCGACCTCGCTCCGGCTTCGGTCGACGCGGCTGTGACAGCGCTCAACTTCCACGACATCTACAACAGCCGTGGGGAGGAAGCTGCTGGCAAATTCCTGCAAGCGGTGTACCGGATCCTGAAGCCGGGTGGGGTACTGGGTCTCATCGATCACGCGGGAAACCCCGATGGGGACAACACCGAGCTCCATCGCATCGAAGAGGCTCGGGTCGATGCAGCTGTGCAATCCGCTGGATTCCAGATCGAGGCGAAGAGCGACGTGCTCCGCAACTCCGAAGACAACCGTACCAAGGGGGTCTTCACTCCAGGTCTGCGAGGCAAGACGGATCGCTTCGTCTTGCGTCTTCGGAAGCCGAAATGAACCCCAGGGAGGGAAGCTGAGTGAAGTTCGGACTAGCCTTTGCGAGCAGTGTCGGAAATGACCCGGATTCGGCGCTCGAGATCTGCCGATGCGCAGAGCGGGCCGGGTTCGATTCGGTCTGGGGCGGCGAGCACGTCATTCGACCGACCCGAATTGCGTCGCCCTACCCCTACACCGAAGACGGCGAGATGCCCGGCGAGCCCGACACTCCAATTCCGGACCCGCTGATCTGGCTCGCCTACGTGGCGGCGGCCGCGCCGACACTGCGGCTCGGCACCTGCATCCTGATTCTGCCGCAACGCAACCCAGTGATTCTCGCGAAGGAACTCGCCACGCTCGACCAACTCACCGGAGGGCGAGTCGACCTGGGGCTGGGCGTGGGCTGGCTCGAGGAGGAGTTCCGCGCACTTGGCGTCGCCTGGGAGCGACGAGGCGCGCGCAACGACGAGTACGTAAAGGCCATGCGCGCGCTGTGGGCCGGTCCGCATGCCGAGTTCCACGGCGAGTTCGTCGACTTCGAACCCGTCACCTGCAGCCCGCGTCCGGTCAACGGCACCATCCCCATCCTGGTGGGGGGAGATTCGCCCTCGGCGATCCGTCGCGCGGCGCACCTCGCGGACGGCTACTTCCCCGGTACGAACGACCCGGAAAAGCTTGCCGACCTGATCTGGCAGCTCGGAATCTCCGCCGAGAAGCACGGTCGTAGCGCGAGCGATATTGCGATCCACGCGATCTTCGGGCAGCAGATGGCCGACCCGATTGCCGGCGCCAAACAGCTGGCAGAGCTTGGCGTCGAGCGCGCCATGGTACCGGCGTTCTTTTTCGCCGGGGATGGCGGCCTCGATCGCCTGGCGGAATTTGGCGAGCGGGTCGTGAAGGCGACGTAGACTTCCACCGACGTCGCGTAGCCCTCTCGATTCAGCTCAGCAGCTCGCATCGGCAGTTCAATTTCCGCGGCCTATGCGCTCTTCGCCGCGCTGTGGGCCATTGCTGACCCCCCGCAACGGCCGCATCAGCTCAGGCCTTCCTCGTAGGATGGATCCTCGGGCCAGCGAGAGCCTTGCCGATAGCGGTCGACCGGAAAGTTCTCCTGCATGACTTCGGTCTTGTTCCAGTCGATCACTACCACGCGGCGGGCGATCTTCCATTCGCCTGCTCGACACTCGAAGCGGTCGAGGTAACGCCCGCCCACCGTGATCAGACGCCGCGCGTCCTTCCCCGGAGCGACGTGATACGCAATCACATAGGTCTCTACACGCGCGCTGTCCGCCTCCAACTCGATCGTCACGTTGCCCAGATCGTGCATCGTGGCGTCGAAGCTGTCCCGCAGAATCGGCACGACCCAGGACGCAAACTCCGAGCCACTACCCTTGAACTGGCCGTGATCGTCCGTCGCGTCGGCGTGGTACACCGACCGAATCAGCTCTTCATCGCAGCGGTCGATACCTCTCGAATAGCGAACGAGCACTTTTCGGATCTCGCGCTCGGCGATCAGCTCGTCGATTCCTTCGCTTCGATCGTCACCCATGTGCAGTCTCCGTCGTATTCGAGATAGTATCTCCGGATTCTCGGAAGATCCCAAGACCCGAGCCTTGGAATTCCACTGAATGCGAACCGAAACGACCGCGATGTCGAGGACAACTCTTCTACGGGGCAATGAAAGAGAGGACCAGCGATGAGTTCGATGCGGGGCAAGATCGCAGTGGTGACCGGCGCCAGCCGTGGCATCGGCAAGGGCATCGCCCTGGCGCTTGGCGAACGGGGCTGCACGGTGTACGTCACGGGGCGCACCAGCGGCGACGGCGAGCGCACCATCGACACGACGGTCCGGCTCGTCAAGGAAGCCGGCGGAGAGGGTCGCGCGATTCGCTGCGATCACGGCGACGACGCGGCCATCGCTGACCTCTTCGCGCAGATTCGCAGCGAGGCGGGCCAGATCGACGTTCTGGTGAACAACGTCTATACGATCCCGAACCCTCCCGCCTGGGGGGGCGGATTCTGGGACCACCCGATCCAGATCTGGGACGACCAGGTGGGGATCGGCCTTCGCTCCCACTACATCGCCAGCTGGCACGCCGCTCCGCTCCTCTTCGAGAGCGGCCCCGGAGCCGCGATCTTGAACGTGTCATCGCCGGGCGGACAGAGTTACCACTTCTCGAGCTCCTACGGCGCCGGCAAAGCTGGGCTCGACCGGCTCACCGCCGACATGGCAATTGAGCTGAAGCCGAAGGGGATTGCCGCCGTGGTGCTGTATCCCGGGATGGTTTCTACCGAGTTCATCGAGGATGCTGCCGAGCAGACGGGAATGGATCTCTCCAAGGCGCAGACACCACTCTTTGTTGGCCGGGCAGCCGCCGCGCTGTTGGAGGCGAAAGACCTGATGGCCCGGAGCGGTAGTATCCAATGGGTCGAGGATCTCGCCGAGGAATTCGACCTCTACGACGAGAATGGGAAGCGCCCGCCCGGGTATCCCCAGCGCGGCTAGTCGATGGGCGCGCCCCTCATCAGAAGTCGACCCGGATCTTCGCTCCGTTGAACGTCGGCACCAACGAGACCGTCCATTTGTCGCGCGGCGCGCCGGCGAAGCGCTGCTGGTAGGAAGTCAGGTCTGCCGCCCCCCGCTTGGGCGAGGTGAAGATCATGAGTTCGCCTACGAGAATACCAACGCCCACCGAGATGGCGGCGTCTTCCAGGTCGGCGAACCCCCACACGAAGGCGCCCCCGGCCAGGTTGAGAGCAAGGCTTCCCGCATGGCGTTGCCAGCGAAGCCGCTTCTGCGCGCGATCCCCCACCTTCAAGAGCTGGGCCTCGCCGGCGGCCAGGCGACTCAATTTCGCATCGCGGCCGTCGCCCGAAATGTCGAGCATCGGCTGGGCACCCAGGCGGCCCGGGTGGGAATCGAGCAACAACCGCCCCGTCCCGATTACGGCCTTGGAGGCGGTCACGATCGCGCTGACACGCGTGTCATTCTTGCTCGTGGTGGCGGCCTGTACGGTTCCTATCACGATTCCAGTCGCGTAGCCTCCCGTCCAGCCGTGCTGCCAGAGCTTGGAGTAGAAGGCCCCATCATCCAGGGTCGTCTGCAACCAGTCGATCCGCTTGTCCAGCTCGGCATCGGACAGCGAACTGGGATCGGATGTAATCCCCGCGCTCGATTGCGAGTCCTCCGCGAGCACAGGGCTCGCGATCAGCAATAGGCTCAAAGCCTGGATCAGCGCCAGACGGAATGTTCGCACGAAATCGCCCCCCTCGATCGGAATGCCATCGAAACCAAACTGGAAGACGAGCGACGCCTCCCACCCCCGGCCGGAGTCTAGGCGAAGGCGGAGAACTCGCCCTCCCCAGGGCTTCAATTTCTGCCCGATCGGCAAGGCCTGTTCCTGATGGGAGTGTGGATCTGCCGCTGTAGTACGACCTGCTGGAATTCTCATTCTCGACCGGGCACTTGGGTCCGGCTGACAGGCCGGGCGTTGATCGAGCTCGCCGGGAGGTCAACGAACGCTGGACCGCTCGAACGCGAGCTGCAGCTCGAGGGTGCCCAGCATGATGCCCGGTTGGTGGAGGAACTGGTTGCCGGGCGCGTAGGCGAGGCTCGCGATCCGATCGAAGAGCCGGTTCCAGGCGATCGTCTGCTCGAGACGCGAAACACCGGCACCCGGACAGGTGCGGGGGCCCTGGGAGAACGTGAGGTGGCCGCCCAAGCGCTTGCGATCGAGCTGGATTTGATGCGGGCAGCTGTACTTCTCCGGGTCGACGTTGCCCGCACCGAAGCGCAGATGCAGGAGCGATCCCCTCGGTAGATGCACGCCTTGGAAAACCTCGTCCCGAGTCGTGATGCGGGTCGAGAGCCCCTGGGTGGGAGCGCGCACGCGCAGCGCCTCTTCGGTGAAGGCGCGCAGCTTCGAGCGGTGGGCGCCCGGATCGTTCCGCCGGGCAGATCGAGCGCTTCTGGGCGAAGCTCTCCTCATGGCGACGCTCCTCGCCCACATCCAGGTGAAGGAAGGCAGCGGGGCCGAGTTCGAAGCGATCGCAGCCGAGCTCTACCGCGAAACCCACGCCAGGGACGCCGGCTGTCTCCGCTACGAATACTGGCGGAGCGCCGAGCGCGGGCTCTACTACGCACTTCTTTCCTTTGCGGACTTCCACT